>JADZBN010000128.1 GCA_020852075.1 Bacteroidia bacterium | reverse complement strand
TGAACAGCGGAATCCTGTATGGATTCGGGATATTGGTAAGCAGGAGCACCTTGGGCATCGTATCCATGTTCAGGGCATCCATTTTTTGAACCATGCCATAAGAAAATAAATGGTCCAGATTTTATTGGTAACTTTTTTATCTCCCTTTTTCAGTCTGGCAAGCTGGTAGTGCAGGCCCCGGTAACTGAACTGAGGATGATCATTGCAGAATGACCGCAGGTTTTCTTCAATATACGAGATCATCATACCCCCTGCCCATTCCCGCAGCGGCACATTGAATCCCCTTTTTTTCCTGTATAAGATTTCGTTGGGGAGAAGCCCCTCAAGGGATTTTTTCAGAATGTATTTCGGTTCTCCCTTGTGTATTTTCCACCTGCCTTCCAGGGAAAGAGCAAGGCTTACAAGGTTCCTGTCCAGGAAAGGGGCACGGATTTCTATGGATTGAGACATTCCCAGCCGGTCAAGGCGGTACAGATAATATTCAGGTATACTAAAACTGAAACCGAGATACGACATCCAGTCGGTGTAATCCCTGTTCCTGCTTCCACCGGTAACTTCTTCAAAGCACCTGCGGTAACCACGTATGATCGTTGAAGAATCCAGGTCTCCGATTCTGGTATTAAATTCCGGTCCGAGAAACTTTCGTTTGGTACTTTCTTTAAAGCTCCTGGCGCTTCCCCAGAAAAATTCCTGATCATGCGCTGCCCTCCACAACATCTCATAGACGGGAGAATCATCATCATACAGGCTGTACAGCGTTGCATTTATCCGCCGGAGGAAAGAAGGAATCGCGTGCATCATGCGGAACAACGGGTAATACTTCAGGTAACGGATCCAGTTTCTGTATCCACCAAACAGTTCGTCGCTGCCATCACCCGTCAGCACTACAACGGATCCGTTTTCCCGTGCAGCCTGCGAGATAAAATAAATCGGAATACAGGTCGCATCTGCCATGGGCTCATCAAATACATCCACAACATGAGGAAGAAAATCCACAATATCCCTGGAAGAAATGATTTTTTCGTAGTGGTTAGTCCCGAATTTTTTTGAAATGCTTTCAGCAAATCTCAGTTCTGAATAATCGGGCTGCTCTTTGAATCCGATGGAATAGGTTTTAACAGGCTTCGGTGAAAGCTGGCTCATCAGGGCAACTACTGCACTGGAATCCACGCCTCCGCTCAGGAAGGCCCCTACCGGCACATCACTGACCATGCGGAGTCCGACGGAAGATTTTAGTCCTTCCAGGATTTTCTTTGTCAGTGCCGTTTCATCAGAAGAGGACAAATCCTGATACGCAGGAAACCAATAGGGATGGTATGATTTTATTCCCTCCCTGTCCACCACCATGGTATGGGCAGGCCGCATTTTACGGATATTACTGAACATGGTAAAAGGCGGTGGAAGAAGATTAAAAGTCAGGAAATGATACAAGGCTTCTTCATCCAGCTCACGATTTACCCAGGGTAGTTCAAGCAGCGCTTTTAATTCGGAAGAAAATGCGAAGACCCCGTTTTGTACCGTATAATAGAAAGGTTTTTTCCCGGAAGGATCCCTGGCAACAAACAGGTTTTCCTGCTGCGCATCCCAGATGGCAAATGCAAACATTCCATTGATATGATCCAGAAATGAAGGCCCGAGTTTCTCATACAACAGCAACAATACTTCTGTATCACTTGCCGAGTGCAAGCCCTCCCCGCCAAGGAATTTGTCTTTTAATTCCCTGTAGTTGTAAATCTCGCCATTGAAAACTATGGCATTCCCTTTGGCCGAAACCATGGGCTGATGACCTGCCGGAGAAAGGTCAATGATGGAAAGACGGCGATGGCCAAAATGTACACGGCCGTCGGTATTGTGCCAGTATCCGCTGTCATCCGGCCCCCGGTGTTTCTGCTTTTCATTCATGGCCGCAATCCGGTCACCGGCCCCATCAATGGTTGCCCCGCTGAACGAAAATATGCCGCATATCCCACACATGTCGTTGTCTTATGAATGAAGAAGTTCACGGATCGTTTCCGTCCATGCCTGAGTGAAATACTTTCTGTCGAACCGGCTGGTGTACTGATACCCCATTGCTCCCAGTTCATAGCGGTTTGCAATGACCTCATGAATGGCCTTTTCCAGCAGGGAAGGATCGGTAACGATTTTCTGGCCAGCTCCTTCGAGCAACTCCCGCATACCACCGATACCGCTGCCAATAACGGGTGTTTTGCTCAGCAGCGCTTCATGTGCAATCCGGTTCCATCCCTCCGTCATGGTTGAAAAAGTTACCACCACATCACTGGTTGCCAACAGGGCAAGGTACTCTTCCCTGGTCAGTTGGAGGTATTGCACCGGAAGATCCTGTGCCTGGTTGCTGGAACCGCTCATAATGAGATGAAATCCTGAATTTTTCAATGCGTCGTAAATTTCATAGGCGCCTTTTCTCCGGTTGGCATTTCCGATGTACACCAACGGCTTACCAGCAGGTATGATGTACTTTTTTCTGAATGCATCTGTTTTGGCCGTTGTTGAACCGTAATCCGACGGTTCAAAACTGTTGTAGATCACACGGATATTCCTGCATCCCAGGTTTCCCAGCCTCTCTTCCCAGTATTTTGACACGGCAATTACGAGATCCAGGTGTTGCAGCCGTGTTTTAAGGCGGTTGAAGTACCATGAATGTTTTATCGTATTGCCCGCAAGTTCTTCATCAATGTGGTGAATCATCCCGACGCTTTTTATCCCCTTCCACCGTCTGCCGAAAACAATGGGATAGGGTTCCATGATCACCGCATCGGCATCGGGACGGTGCCGGTGCATGCGGTACCCGTACCGCCAGGTACTTTCATCGGGTCGCATGCACGCGTCTTCACTCATTGTGAAGTCAAAAGTTTCCGACAAAGCCATGGCTGCATGAAAATCATACGCATTGCCTCCGTTAGCCGAAAGGGACAAATGTTTTTCGCGGAAGGAGTCTGTGACTACCCGGGACCGGCTTTGCCAGGTAATTTTTCTCATAAATGCAGGCTGCTGCTCAGGGTATAAAACCAGGGGAGGTATTTCTCCCGGTATTTTGTAAGATCATCGAGAACTGCAGCCCTTTTAACCAAAACGCCAGGTGCCTCATCAATACTCATGGTGCGAACGAATATGCGGAAACGCCTGAGCCTGTTTTGAAGGTTAAAATATTTTTTCCCCATATACCTGACAGGAAAGCCCGGGAGCGGTAATCCGGTGGCACTAAAACCAAATGTATCCGAACGCACCAGGGAGATATTTGACGCAAGTTGCATTCTAGCATATTCCGGTATGAAGATACCCTTTTCTTCAGTCACCCTGTTCAGACTGTCACGCAATTCCCTGACAAATAAAACCCACCATTCGGAAAGCTCGCGATGTGAAGGTTGCTGCAGGAAATATTCCTTTCTCCAGCCGAGCATCCGGTGTATTAACTCAGCAAGGAATGTATGACCAAGGTTCAGTGTAAGCAGATCCGAATTCAGTCCTTTTACATGCAGCATAATGCTGCGGAGTTTCAATATCCCGTAATCCTGCTGGATGACCGCATTTACATACATTTTCACAAGGTATTCAAGGGCTACCTGGCGGTTCAGCACAGGTTTATCTTCCTCAAATACAGCTCGCGATCCCTCGACCTGGTGATTTCCGAACAACAGTTTGTAATTCTCAAAACCGGTAAGGCCTGTTGCCACACTAAAATGTTTTTCGGCAATGCCGTACAGCCGGTGAATGAAAAGATATTTTTCGTCTTCCGACAACCGGTCGTGAAGGTTGAAGTCGCTCCGGGTATTGTCGCGGAACACAACCACAAGATCGAGGTCAGAAATTCCTGGGGTTCCGACACTTCCCACCTGATATACAGCCATTACTTCCCGCAATCCGGCCAGCATCTCCACTACTTTCTGAAGTGCCGCCTGGTACTTTCTTTCCGGTACGGCTTTCGGTATGTCTGTCAGGAAAAAATTTTCCATGGTTTGCAGCTGAATGTTTTGTTCCTGTTATGAATTCCTTTCGTGTCCGGCCGATTCAGATTTTTCCAGCATCCTCTCTGACAACTCACCCATTCTCTCACAGAAAGAAGGTGTCAGCAATTGCATCAGCGATTCGGGTGCCTTCACGCCAAAGCGTTTTCGCCATTCATTTCCGATAAATCCGCTTCCGGAAAAAAGACGGCGTGGTAAGCGGGCATATTCCTGTTTCCAGCCGAACCGGATGGCAGAAACCTCGTCCATGATTTTCCACTCCTGCCCGGAAAAATCCTTCTTTGCCGACGCAAAACTTTCTCTCTTATAAATTCCTTTACCGTCGCGTGATTCAACGTACAAGGCAGGTAATAACATAAACTGACTCAGTACCGCTTTGATCGTATAAAGATTTTTTGCCGATGATAACTGTGGCAGCCTGCGGGCAAGGTGCCTGACAAAAATCCTGAAATGTTCACCGGATCGAGGTAAGGAACAAACGGTCAGCGACAACTGCAAGCCCTTTTCCGGTAACAGGGATTGTGCGTATTTCAGTACCTCCACAGGAAGATACTGTTCCGGATAACCGGACAGGTTTTTTTCACTGAGTGCAAACCATCCGTGGT
This sequence comes from Bacteroidia bacterium, assembly GCA_020852075.1. Lineage (GTDB taxonomy): Bacteria > Bacteroidota > Bacteroidia > AKYH767-A > 2013-40CM-41-45 > JADZBN01. The sequence continues at coordinate 3,420 of JADZBN010000128.1, read as the reverse complement.
GCTGAAGCGGATCAATCTCCAGCATGAGTTTCAGGGTTCCCCGGGTTTTTTCAGACAACTGTGCCAGGCGTACCGGATCGCTGACGGTTTCATCTTTCACAATCAACAAGCCGTCAAAATCTGAATACGCCGTGTGATCCCCTGTGGCAAAACTTCCGTGAACATAGGCTCCGGCCAAATGGCTTTCGAAAGTTTTAACAGCCTGTCCTATTTTTTCTACAGGACCGTATCCATGATCATACACCGGAATGTTCAGGCGCAGCGGTGTGCCTCCCGGTTTGGTTGCCAGACCGGCGTGCAGTCTGCTGATACGTTCAGCATTTTTACCAGAGACAGCACCGGGAGCAACAGCCGACAGCAAACCCTGAAGGGAATCCAGGTATCCGAAATTCAGAAATCTGGAAAATGTTTCAGGAAAAGACAGCTCTGATGTATGCATAATTCTCCGGTCCCCGGCCGTGCAGGACAGGGAATCTGTCTTATATGAGATGGAAAGTTAAATGTTACACGACAGGTGCTTCACACCTCAGGGTATTGGGAATGAATACCCGCGAAAAGGGTTCATTTCACAACAGGTCAAAAAAAAGTATATTGAGGCCCATAAAATCCTATGGCAAAAAAGAATCAAAAAAACACCGGAACAGCACCTCTCGCTGTTACAAAACAGCAGGAAGAAAACCGTGGAAAATTACTAAACTTATTCAAAAACAATCCATTACCGGATGAAGAATTAAGCCGGAATATGGGTTTGTTCCTGAATCCGGCAGACCTTCGTAAGTTCCTGTTTATTAATGATTTATACAAATTAAACCTGGGAATTCACGGCGTTATCATGGAACTTGGGGTCCGGTGGGGACAGAACCTGGCCTTGTTTCAATCGCTGCGTTCCATTTATGAACCCTACAATTACAACAGGCAGATTATTGGTTTTGATACCTGGAGGGGATTTCCGGCAATCCATAAAAAAGACGGTGAGGCCTCATTTGCCAGGAAAGGCGCCTATTCGGTTTCAGCCCGCTATGAGGAATTTCTTTTTCAGCTCCTCAGAACCCAGGAACAGGAAAGTCCGTTAGGACACCTTCAGAAATTTGAACTGGTGAAAGGTGATGCGGGTATAGAACTGAAGAAATACCTGGACAGGCATCCGGAAACCATAATATCACTCGCCTATTTTGACTTTGATATTTATGAGCCCACAAAAAAATGCCTGGAACTGATCCAACCTTACCTGACAAAGGGAAGTATCATCGCGTTTGATGAACTCAACCAGCCGAAATTTCCGGGAGAAACCATTGCCTTGCGTGAAACCCTGGGCCTGACCCGGTATAGCATCCGCCGGAGTCCTTACAGCCATTTTCAATCTTACCTGGTCGTGGACTGATCCCTCAGCGTACCTGTTTTAAAAATTCCATCCAGACTTTGGCGCGGCTTCCGAAAGTCAGGTTACGGATGTCTTTTTTGGCCTGCCGGCTCACACGTTCCGCCAGGTTTTTATCTTCTGCCGCCCTCCTGATTCCTTCGGCAAGTCCTGCCGGGTCATCGGGAGGAACGAAAATCACGTTATTGTCGTTCAGCACATCCCTGGTGGCAGGAAAATCAGGTGTCACTACAGGATTTCCTGTAGAAAGATATTCATTAATCTTTTGCGGATAATTAAATTCCACCATGTGGTCTTTCGCCGTATAATAGGACACTAGTACATCCGCTGCAAGCTGGTACATCCTGATGCGGGTAGAATCATTGAAAAAGCCTGTAAGCAGGACATTCTTTATTCCTCTTGTCTCACAGTACTCTTTCACCTGTTTCACTACTGTGGGGCGTCCGCCGGTGAACAAAAAAGTGTAATCCGGGAGAAGTGAGGCCGCCTCGAGGATATACCTGACTTCATGAATTTCGAGTCCGAGTTTGCCGGTATAAACGACCAGTGGTTTTTCCTCATGGTACTCAATGGCCCTTCGGGCTTCTTCCCTGCTCACGGTGTCTTCAAATTCCGGAACCGGGGCCAGGGACAGCGTAAACCGTTCATCGGGCAGATTTGCCATTTTCCGTATGGCGTCCCTTGTGGTACTGACGCCGGCAATTATTCCGGATGCATTTTTCAGTACAAACCTGTACCTCGGATTATCCTTTACTTCTGCGGCCATAAAAACAATTTTCGCTCTAAATAACCTGCCGGTAATCTTTTTCCAGAGGATCGCAGGTGTCAGCGCACGGGTATCCCTTGACAGAATCAGCGCATCTTCCCCTTTAAAAAGATTTCTGAAAAAAATAAACAGTACGATTCTGCCAAAGGCAAGATTCATAAAGATAAACCTGGAAAGCCTGCCTGCATTTTCATGCAAAGGAGTCCACAGCATCCTGGTGTTCATTGGGTTTTTCAACCCGTAACTGGCAGGTATCTGATCTTTGCGGATATTATCCGCCATATAGGTATAAGGATATACTATGGTAACGTCAGCACCCAGTCCGGCAAATGCATCACAAAGCCGCATGTCAAAAATCCTGTTGGTGGTAGGCCGCAGGATACAAAATGGAGAGAAGATATAGAGTTTCACGTTTTTATCCGAAGGGGTAAAATACCCGGATCAGCATCCGGGTCCTGTCAGGGCCTGAATTCATTTTCCAATACCGCCATGGTCAACTGGTCATGAAAGGAGCCCTCCTTGAAAACATCATCCCTGAGGGTGCCTTCCTTTCTGAATCCGCATTTCTCATAGATACGTATGGCGGCTGGATTATCGTCGCGTACTTTCAGCCATATCCGGTGAAGGGACAAAGCGGCAAATCCAAATTCCAGTGTAAGGCGGCATGCGACGCTTCCGAATCCTTTGCCGCTGTGTTCTTTTCCCAGCAGAATGGCAAATTCAGCCTGCCTGTGTACAAAACTGATCTGTTTAAGAAATGTCATTCCTGCCAGGGCGTGGGTATCCGTTCGTTCAATCCCAAATGCGGTCAGAGGATAATTTGAAGAGATCGTTTTTTTCATCCAGGCAAGCTCCTGTTCAATGCTTACTTCAGATGAATGCCCGGAAAAGTGATTTCGCACCTGCTCTTCATTTCTCCACTTCCAGCTAATGCCGGCATCTTTCAGGGTGAGAGCCCTCAGGCGAACGGGGACTGACTGTGTTGGGCCTGTTATCACAGCAGATCCTCCTTTTCCCAATGGTACCGCTGAAGTATGCCAGCATATTTTTCCGCTACATCCGGATGTTTTTTATTCCATTCGACGATCAGTGCATCATACGTTTTCCTGTCATGAATTTGCTTACCGATATAAAAACCGGTGGTATCCTGGGAAAAGTTTTTTTTGAAAACCAGCAGGGGGTCATCGGGTGAAGAACTCACTCCTCCGCCCAGGTGCATCCGGTTCAGTCCCTTGCGTTTTGCGAGCAGGATGCCTTCATGCAACAGGAGGTTTCC
>JADZBN010000127.1 GCA_020852075.1 Bacteroidia bacterium | reverse complement strand
TGACTGGGCAACCTATTCTGAGGTGAATAATGCATTCTTCACCGTTGAACGTTCCGCAGACAATGTTCAATTCACCCAGGTGGGAACCGTTGACGGAGCCGGAAATTCCACTACCCTCAGAACCTACGCTCTTACCGATGAGCAACCTTTACGCGGCACTTCCTACTACAGGTTAAAGCAAACCGATTACGACGGACGGTCTGAGTATTTCCCTGTTCAGGTTATCAGTAATATCGTAAGGGGCAGCCTGTCTGTATGGCCCAACCCCGCCCTTGACAAAAACATCCACATCAGCTATACAGGTACAGATCTGGAAAATTATGCCATCTCTGTTCAGGATATTACCGGAAAGGTGATACCCAGTTCGGTAGAACCCGATGGAGACGGTTCATTGAAACTGGATATTGACGAAAATTATCTCCATAAAGGAGGCATTTTTATTGTGACCGCCAGTGACGGAAAAGAGACCCTCAGGCAACGCCTGATGATCCAGTAAAGACATTTTCATGGTTTAGTTTTGATTAATTTGGTTAGGCGAAAGGAGTCCCGTAAGGGACTCTTTTTGTTTTAATACCCAGAATTCGCCAGATACAGGATATTTACCGGGGAGAACGCTTCTTGGGTTCATGAGGCAGGTTTCGTATTTTTGTAAAAAAGGTTATTACCATGAAACTTATCACCTACCGGCAGGAAGGTCAGGAACACCTCGGCATCTATTATGAAGGCCGGATTTTCAACCTTGCTGAAACCGCGCACAGCCTCGGATTGGGAATTCTTCCCGGGAATATGAAATACTTTCTGATGACGGACGAACAGGGAATGGAAACTGCAAAACAGGTCCAGGAAGAAATCGTTCATAAAAATCAAAAAGCTGTTGAGGCTCCCGTGCAGGAATCATCAATCCTTGCTCCTATTCCACACCCGACATCCTGCCGTGACGGATATGCATTCAGGCAACATGTCGCAGCCGCCAGGAGAAACCGGAAAGTACCCATGATTCCCGAGTTTGATCAGTATCCCGTTTTCTATTTCACGAATCATAATTCCATCCAGGGTCCCGGTGATATTATGTGTATGCCTGATCATTTCCAGAAACTGGATTTTGAACTTGAAACTGCAATAGTTATCGGCAAGAAAGGAAGAAATATAAAAGCGGCGGATGCGGACCGGTACATTGCCGGATATATGATCATGAATGATATGAGCGCAAGAACCCTTCAGATGGAAGAAATGCTGCTGAACCTGGGACCTGCCAAGGGAAAAGATTTCTGCACTGTAATCGGTCCCTGGCTGGTTACTGCGGATGAACTGGAAAAATACCGTATTCAGGCGAAGCCGGGCCATACAGGCAATGCCTATAACCTCAACATGAAATGTAGGGTAAACGGGACAAAGGTCAGCGAAGGAAATATGGGTGATATGGACTGGACCTTTGCAGAAATTATAGAACGTTGCTCTTACGGGGCTGATTTACTTCCCGGAGATGTAATCGGATCAGGAACGGTGGGAACCGGATGCTTTCTTGAACTCAATGGAACCGGGCTTTTCAACAACCCTGATTTCAAGCCACAGTGGCTGCAACCCGGCGATGTCGTGGAAATGGAAGTGCAGGGTCTTGGACACCTGAAAAATACCATCCGGAAGGAAGAATCGGATTTTTCTCTTCTGGGACTGAAGAAAATTCCTCAGGAAGCCTGATACGCCTGTTTAGGAACAGCCATCATGCAGGATAACACCGCTCAACTACTCCATGAAGCCGCTGAAAAGGATCAGATCCTCAAAGCGTATCGTGCATTGTTGCGTGCCCTGAAACCTTCACTGGGTAAGGGTGACAAAAAAATGATCCGCCTTGCTTTTGACACTGCCCTGGAAGCACATAAGGATATGCGGCGGAAGACCGGTGAGCCCTATATTCTGCATCCGCTCGCGGTAGCCAGAATCTGTGCAGAGGAAATCGGACTCGGACCATTGGCTATTGTTTGCGCATTGCTACACGACACGGTGGAAGATACACACCTCACTCTGGAAGATGTAAAAAATTCATTTGGCGAGAAAGCCGCGTCCATTGTAGATGGTCTTACTAAAATAAGCGGTGTATTCGACAAGGGTACCTCACTGCAGGCGGAGAATTTCCGGAAAATGCTGCTAACCCTGTCTGATGATGTAAGAGTAATCCTTATTAAGCTGGCAGACCGTCTTCATAATATGCGAACCCTGGATTCCATGGCCCGGGAAAAGCAACTGAAAATTGCCAGTGAAACAGCCTACCTCTATGCACCTCTGGCACACCGGCTCGGCTTGTACTCCATCAAGACAGAATTGGAAGACCTGGCCCTGAAATATACCGAACCTGAAATCTACAATGAAATTGTCAGCCGGCTGGATCAGACCAAACGGGAACGCAACAGATTTATCAATGAATTTATAATACCGATACGGGAGGATCTTGCCAGACAGAAAATTGTGGCCGAAATAAAAGGCCGGTCCAAATCCATCCATTCTATCTGGAGTAAGATGAAAAGGCAAGGTGTCACCTTCGATGAGATTTATGACTTGTTTGCCATCAGACTCATTATTGAAGCAGATCCTGAAAATGAAAAAGCTCTTTGCTGGAAAGTGTATTCCATTATTACTGATTTCTACCATCCCAATCCGGACCGTCTTCGTGACTGGATTTCCACGCCTAAAGCCAATAACTACGAATCCCTCCACACCACCGTCATGGGACCTAACGGAAAATGGGTAGAAGTTCAAATCCGGAGCCGACGAATGGATGAGATTGCAGAAAAAGGGTATGCCGCACACTGGAAGTATAAAGAATCTGCGCCCGAATCGGCCCTGGATGAATGGATTCAAAAAATCCGTGAATTGCTGGACAATCCCGAAACAAATGCACTGGATTTTATTGACGATTTCAAACTGAATCTTTTCAGTGATGAGATTTTCGTATTTACACCTTCCGGTGACATGAAGACTCTTCCGTTTCAGGCAACAGCGCTGGATTTTGCATTTGAAATCCATACCGATCTGGGAAGCAGGTGTATCGGTGCAAAGGTGAATCATAAACTTGTTCCGCTTTCACACAAGCTAAGAAGCGGGGATCAGG
>JADZBN010000126.1 GCA_020852075.1 Bacteroidia bacterium | reverse complement strand
GAGATACTGGTTTGGATAAATTCAGTGGCTTATATCTGGGAACCGGACGGTATGGATACACTCACAGAGGTACAATATGCCCGCAATAAAAACTGGAGCTTTATTCAGGGGGGATATTTTCTGAGTTATAGTATAATCTACAACCATTATGTAGGAGTGGTGGATTATGACAAAAGCACGTTTACTGTTATTGATGATCAAACTTTTCAAAAGGCATCTTGCCGGTTACCCAGGAATTTTAACGGGAAAACGGCATATACTGTTAATTCCTCTTCATTAAAAAACGGTTGGATATCCGTCAGCTTTGAATCAAATGGTTTTGTATGGATCCATCTGGGAGAGGTGAATAAAAAAATTACTCTTTCTTCAGATGGAATCATTCACCTGCCGGAATATAATATTGGAGAAATGTTTGAAGACAGGGAGGATAATCTTTGGATAAAAGCCAGCCAGGTGGGGTATCTGAAATTTTCATCTGTAAAGCAACACTTTAGAAACATTGTATTGCTTAATCAGCAGACAAAACAACCTTCCTCCTTTGTCATCCCTTCATTTTATAAAACAGGAAATATATTGTGGATTGCAAGCTATGGTGATGGTATTTATAAATGGAATGAGGCAACCGGCACATTACATAATTATTCAGCAGAATCCTTTGGACGATGGTCAAATTTAATATGGAACTTTTGGCAATATAACCGGGATACTTTATGGGTAGGCACGCAGCAGGGTATTCTTTGTTTTGATATAAGAACCGGCCGCCTCGGACGGTTGCAGCAGTCCCATCCTTCAGTACTGGACTCCTTTCCGGTCACAACCCAATTTGTTGACAGCAAAGGTCTGGTTTGGATGGGAGTTGGGTTTTCAAAAGGACTGTGTAATTATGATCCCGGGGAAAAACGGTTTACATTTTTTCCCTATGCGGATGGAACCTATCCGGACAAATTTCCTTATGCCATAACAGAAGACAACCAGGGGAATCTCTGGTTTGCCGGCCCGTCCTCAGCGAATTTGGTGCAATGGATAAGAAATGAAAACAGGTTCAAAAAGATTATTTTACCCGGACTTGACGAGGTAGACAATTCGAATCTGGGCAGCCTGTATTTTGATAAATCGCAGGATGTCATTTGGTCAGGGATTCTTTCTGCCGGCCTTGTCAGGTATGAGATACATTCGGGTAAGGTCAGAATATTCGGATTCGGCCAGGGGCTCAATTCAGACCGGATAAATGGCATATATAAAGATAAAAATGATCTTCTGTGGCTATCCACTGCTCAGGGGATAAGCACTTTTGATCTCAAAAGTGAACACTTTATTAATTACAAGAATTCTGACGGTTTGCCGGGCAATTATTTTTCCTCAGATATCTTTTATGATGATTCGGCTTCACGTATTTATATAGGAGCCCTGGGCAATGTAGTTTATTTTTCTCCTTATGATTTTATCACTGATAATTCAGCTATGCAGGTAAGGCTGACGGAACTATTAATAAATAATGAATCTGTTACCATTCCCGAAAACCGGCACCTGTTCCTGCCTTATAAAGAAAACAATCTTACCGTATCATTTACCGGGATCAACCTGACCAATGGAGCCGAAAACCGCTACGCATACCGCCTGAAGGATAATGAAGCCTGGATTGACGTGGATGCCCAGCGACAGTTGCGGTTTGCCAGTCTTAGCCCCGGAATATATCAATTTACCGTAAGAGCGGCCTCCAAAGGAAGGGACTGGAGCACCCTGACGGATTCAATACAAATCATTATTCAAAAACCCTATTATCTGACCGTTTGGTTTTATTTATGGATGGTTTTGGCTGTATGTATCATTATTTACAGTTTATACAGGTACCGGTTAAATAAAATGAAACAGGTATTATTCATGCGTACTCAAATTTCACATGATCTGCACGATGATATCGGATCCCGGCTTACAAATATAGGATTGATGAGCCTTGTTGCAAGAAAATCAACAGCCAGTGAAAGTCTTGAAAATCCCTGGCTGGAAAGAATACAGAAGGAGAGTGAAAATATTTCACAAACACTTAGGGAGATAGTCTGGAACATCAATCCCGAGAATGATTCCTTAGAGGATGCGATACCCCGTATGTTGCAATTAGCTGCAAGACTTTTAGAGGCAAAAGACATGACGGTACATTCGGATATACCCGACTTAAAACACATAAAGCTGAACATGAAAAAGAGAAGAAACCTTTTCGGTATTTTTAAGGAAGCGATTCAGAATATTGCCAACCACTCAGGGGCAAAACATGTGCATATTAATGCTGTTATGGATAAGAATATATTGAAATTTGAAATAACTGACGATGGTAAGGGATTTGAGAACCAGGGCCAACGGGTCCTAAATGGAATAAAATACATGCAGCAGCGGGCCCTGATGGAAAAATGGATTTTACACATTGACAGCCAGCCCGGAACCGGTACCCGGTTAACCCTTGAGATGAAAATCACATAAATATGTAATTGATACTGAACCGAAGGTGACTAAACTTGCAATGGATTCTTTTCAATACATGCGGGACCCCAATTGATGTAAAATGGCCGTACGAATTGTCATATTTGAAGATAACAATGCCTTAAGGAATTCACTGAAGACCTTATTGGCCGGAGTGGAAGGGTACGAGGTTGTGGGTGATTATGAAAACTGTGAGGGTGTAAAGGAAAATATTTTAAGCCTTCATCCCGATATTGTTATTATGGATATTGACATGCCCAAAGTCAATGGAATTGAAGGGTTATGTATAATAAAGGAGGTATTGCCCGAAACCGCCATTATCATGCATACCATATTTGAAGATGAGCAACGCCTTTTCGACAGTTTATGTGCCGGCGCCAACGGATACCTGCTGAAGAACAACTCGTTTGAAAACCTTTTGGAAGGGATTGAAGACGCACTTCATGGCGGGGCCCCCATGTCACCGGCCATAGCCCGGAAAGTACTACAATCGTTTCATGCACAAAACCGCTACGGCCTTTCCCCACGCGAAAAAGAGGTATTGCAGTATTTAGTCAAAGGCTACAGTTACAAGATGATAGCCGGTGCTATTTTCGTAAGTCTTTCTACCATCCAGGCACATATCAGGAATATCTACACCAAGCTGCATGTAAATTGTGGCAGGGAAGCCATTGTGATTGCTTTGAGAGATAAAATTGTATAGCACAGAATAAGATTTCCCGTGTTTTTCCTGAATCCGGTTTCCTCAAAAATCACATAAATATGTTATTGATAGGGATATTTCTTATCCATACTCTTGCACATTAGCATTTCTGTAACCTGTTAACTACGAATAAAATGAGAAGGTTTACAATATCATGTATTTTCTACCTGATCCTATCCGGTACTTTACATGCCCAAACCTTTGGTTGGGCGAGAGCTTTTGGAGGTTCCGATTGGGATAAAGGAACTTCACTTTGTATTGATGCCGGAGGAAATACGTATGCTACCGGATATTTTACCGGTACCGTAGATTTTGACCCTGGTCCTGGTGTTTCTAATCACACCAGTGTTGGAGCGTACGGTAGCCCATTCATAGTAAAGTTAGATACGGCAGGCAATTATGTTTGGGTACTTCCAATTGAAGTAGCTGGAGGAAGTTCTGCGATAACTTTTGACCCATCCGGAAATATTTATGTTACAGGTTACTTTAGTGGTACGGGAGATTTTGATCCGGGTCCAGGTACTGCAAACCTTACCGCACCAACGCCTTCCGGTACTTTTGTTTTGAAAATGAGTGCAGCCGGAAATTATATATGGGCAAAGGGCTTCGGAGGAAATAGTACGGGCATCATTGTAGATGCTTCGGGTAATGTTTGTACTACCGGCTTTTTTCAAAGCATTGCCGAT
>JADZBN010000125.1 GCA_020852075.1 Bacteroidia bacterium | reverse complement strand
CAGGTTTCAACATCTTCCATTGCCAATAATCGAAGGCCTTTCACCTTTTCAAGGAGAATCCTTGGCTCTTTCTTTATGCCAATTTCACGTAAGCCGCTGCAGGAATCATGATAGGTCGCAGTTCCTTCCAGGCGTGCCCCTATATCCGTGACATGAAGGATATTTACAAGGAAATCTGAAAATTCATAGATGTTTTTTTGTACAATCTTGTAATCGTTATGTTGCGAAGAATTATGAAACATATCCGGATAATAATTTTTCACCATCCCGACACAGGAGGCAGATGGCGACACGATGTACCGGTCATGCGGAAAATCGTGAATGAACTTGGAAGCTACCTCACGGCTTTGGTCCCAGAACCCTGCATTAAAAGCAGGCTGACCGCAACAGGTCTGATCTGGGTTGTAGTGTACGGTACATCCTGCTTTCTCAAGTACTTTTACCATATTTAGTGCTGCCTCAGGATATATCTGATCTATAAAACAGGGGATAAAAATATCTACGAGCATAATAAAACGCAGTCAGGAGAATGAAATACAGTTTTCCTGCTATATCCGGATATGGGTTCCTTTAAGAGACGCAGGTTGTTCTTCCTTTATGCGAAGTAACAAAATCAAACCGAGAAGAAAAAAGCTTATGAGGACAATAATGCTGTTTCTCATACTGCCCGTTACCTCATTAATATATCCGAACAAGAATGTACCCAAAACGGTTCCCAGTTTATCTGATACATCATAAAAACTGAAATAAGATGCGTGGTCAATGGTCTCAGGAAGAAGTTTTGAATAGGTGGAACGCGATAAAGACTGTATTCCTCCCATCACCAGCCCTACAAATGCCGCCAGGATGATAAACATGGTTTGCTCATTTATTCCAAATCTCCGGTCACAGAACCAGGCCCCGATACATATCAATATCCAGATTACCATTGAAATCGTTAAGGCATTCAGGTTACCATACCGGCCAGACAGCCCGGAAAACAAATAAGCTCCTGCAATTGCAACAAATTGGATAATCAGTATTACAACAATGAGAATAGTGGCAGGAAGATGCAGTTCTCCATCGCCAAATAACGTTGCGACATACATTACCGTCTGTACGCCCATATTATAAAAGAAAAAAGACAATAGAAAATTTTTAAGACGGGAACTGTGCTTTAATTCCTTCCAGACCTTTTTCAGTTCAAGATACCCGTTGAAGATGTAACGGCCTTTGGGCTTACGGTTATATACATTGTCCGGAAGGTGATAGAAGGTGTATTGGGCAAAACCAAACCACCAGAGCCCCACGAGCAGAAACGCAAGTCTCGTTGCCATTCCCTTAGAGATGCCGCCATACCATTCAGGAAACATAATCATGGTCAGTGAAAAAATAAGCAGCAGTGAACTGCCTATGTATCCCATTGCAAAACCTTTAGCCGAAACCTTATCCTGATCGGGAGGACTTGCGATCTCAGGCAGAAAGGCATTGTAAAAAACGATACTGCCTGCATATCCTATCGCTGCAAGAATAGACCCCAAAACACCAATCCAAAGGGTACTCAGAGAATCAAAAAAGAACAGACTGGCACATGCACATGCACCCAATGTGCTGAAGAAAAACATAAATTTCTTTTTTTTACCACTATAATCGGCAATAGAAGAAAGTAGCGGGTTGAGTGCGGCAATTACCAGAAATGCGATTGAAATGGCATAGGTCTGGAGTGAATCACTGTTATAGGCGCGTCCAAGGAATTTTACTGAATTTGTGCCATTGCCTGTTGTAATGGAGTGAAAATAAATAGGAAACAGTGAGGATGTAATTACCAGGGAATAGGATGAATTTGCCCAGTCATAGAGCGCCCAGGCACCGATGATCTTTTTATTCCCCTTAATGGATGAAGGGTTTCTTTTACGTTCCATCCCTTGGTTGATATCCGGATTTACGGTTATCCGGTTTTTTGCAGAAGGATATAACTGAACCTCTGATAGTGATTCTTACGCCTCAACCGGTTACCAGGATCTAATCTCAATGGATCACGGTATGATGACGGAAATTTTTTACAGTGTCCACAAAGAACTTAACCTTTTCTTTCTCTGTATCAGGATACAATCCGTGTCCCAGGTTGCAGATATGCCTGTCTGGCCCGAAGGCAGTAAGCATTTTTTCAGTTTCCTGCTTGATCACATCCGGCACTGCATATAATACGCAGGGGTCGAGATTACCCTGCAGGGTTTTATTGGGTGCTTTTGTCCTGTATTCTTTCACATTCATAGTCCAGTCCATTCCAATTACATCACATGGAGATTGGGCAAACCCCGTTACCGAATAAGGGGCTCCTTTTGCAAAAACAATCACGGGAACTTCTGAAATTCCTTCACTGATCAGATTAATATATCGTTGGGAAAATTCCCTGTACTGTACGGGTGATAACACGCCTGCCCAGGAATCGAATACCTGGATAATATCGGCACCCGCTGCTATTTGCCCTTTCAGGTAATAAATGGTTGAGAGGGTGATTTTTTCAAGAAGTTTATGCGAAAGTGCTGGCTCACAATAAAGAAATTTTTTTGCCTTACTAAAAGTTTTGCTGCCTGTGCCTTCAATCATATAAGCGAAAATGGTCCATGGTGCCCCTGCAAATCCGATCAGGGGGGCACGGCCTGCCAACTTTTTTTTTGATTGTTCAATGGCTTTCAATACGAATGATAAATCATCTGCTTCGGCAATTTTCAGCCCTTCTATATCATGCCGGTTTTCTACCGTCCTGCCAAACCAGGGTCCTTTTGATTCAGCTATTTCATAGGGAAGGCCCATTGCCTCGGGAAGAACCAGGATATCAGAAAAAATTATAGCTGCATCAACACCAAGGATCTCCACGGGCTGAATGGTAACTTCTGAAGCCAGGTCAGGGGTGTTGACCAGGGTTTTGAAACTGCCTGCATCTTTTCTCACCTGCCGGTATTCCGGAAGAATACGACCTGCCTGCCTCATCAGCCAAACAGGTGTTCTTTCGGTACTTTCTCCGCGGGCAGCACGAATCAGTAAATCGTTCATGAGTTTCATGGCCGGCAAAGGTAAGAATCAGGAATGTCAGTTTCTCATCCCATTCGGAGGATTAAAAATAATTTACAATCCCGAAATGCACCTTCCCGCTTCTGAATAACACGGGATTGCCAAATTGTTTACCCAGGGCATAACTTACGGACATAATACCCAGTTTGATTTCAAAATTAATACCCGCACCGAATCCCAACGGGGTGTCGCGCAGGTAGTAGTTTTTCCTCCTGGTTTCATACCAGGCCTGATTATAAAACAGAAACAGGAAACTGTTCTGCTCCAGTAAATACCTGTATTCAATTTTTCCTATTGTGAAGGAAGATGCATAGATGGATTCTTCGTCAAATCCCCGGAGCGACCTCAAGCCTCCTATGCGGAAAAGCTCATTTACAAAAGCT
>JADZBN010000124.1 GCA_020852075.1 Bacteroidia bacterium | reverse complement strand
TCTTTTCTACGTCCCGGGCAATCTGATCCCTGTACCATGAGGCAGTGGCTTTTCCGTCGAGCAATGTGAAGTTACCGGTGGTAATCATACCCATTTTATCTGCGCATGCCCGGCATACTTCGCATCATTTTGGAAGCCTGATCCCGGTTGGAAAACACTTTCATCATTTTCCTCATTTCTTCAAACTGTTTTAACAGCTTATTTACGTCCTGTACTGTGGTACCGCTGCCTTTGGCGATGCGTTGCCGCCTGCTGCCGTTAATGATTGCAGGATTGTCTCTTTCGCCGGCCGTCATGGATTGAATGATTGCCTCAATTTGTTTGAAAGAGTCATTACTGATGTCAACGTCACGAATGGCTTTACCCACTCCGGGAATCATCCCGAGCAGGTCTTTCATGTTTCCCATTTTTTTGATCTGCTGAATTTGCTGCAGAAAATCAGAGAAACCGAATTGATTTTTTGCAATCTTCTTCTGGAGACGCGCGGCTTCTTTCTCATCGAATTGTTCCTGGGCCTTTTCGACAAGCGAAACAATATCTCCCATTCCAAGAATCCTGTCGGCCATCCGCTCAGGATAAAAAATATCGAGTGCATCCAGCTTTTCGCCTGTGCCGACAAATTTTATGGGTTTGTTTACTACGGACCGGATGGAAAGCGCAGCACCGCCTCTTGTATCGCCGTCCAGTTTGGTCAGAACCACACCATCAAAATTCAACTTATCATTAAAGGCCTTGGCGGTATTCACTGCATCCTGGCCGGTCATGGAGTCCACAACAAAGAGAATCTCAGAAGGTCTCACGGCGTCCCTGATGGCGGCAATTTCCTGCATCATCTGTTCATCAATGGCCAGCCGTCCGGCGGTATCAATAATGACAACGTTCTGGTGGTGCTCCTTTGCGTAATCAATACCCCGGCGGGCAATGGCTACAGGATCTTTGACATCCTCTTCGCAATACACAGGAACACTGATTTGTTCGCCCAACACCTTAAGCTGATCAATGGCAGCAGGGCGGTACACGTCACAGGCCACCAGCAGGGGATGCTTTTGCTTTTTCGATTTAAGGAAGTTTGCCAGCTTGCCGGAAAGGGTGGTTTTTCCGGATCCCTGCAAACCGGACATCAGGATTATAGCGGGCGATTCCCGCAGGTTGATTTCCTCCTTACTGCCTCCCATCAATTGGGTGAGCTCATCGTGGGCAATCTTGATCATCAACTGCCCGGGAGACACTGCTGTAAGCACATTCTGGCCAAGAGCTTTTTCCCTGACCGTATCGGTAAACTGTTTTGCAACCTTATAATTCACGTCTGCATCCAGTAAGGCCTTACGAACCTCTTTCAATGTTTCCGCAACATTGATTTCTGTAATCTTCCCCTCTCCTTTTAATACCTTGAATGCATGTTCAAGCTTATCACTTAATTTTTCGAACATTCTGAATTATAATTAGTTAACAATGTTTATATAAAGTACTTCAGCGGCCAAAAGTTATACAAAAATACAAAATTTGCCTCATCAGATTTCAAGTTTCAGACCATCGTAGGCCAGGTGAATGCCGGGCGGAAGTTCTTTCTCCAGCGCTTCATGAAGTCCCATCTGATGACTTATATGGGTAAGATAGGTAGTGCCGGCCTTAATTTCCCGGGCAATTTTTATGGCTTCCGAAAGGGTGAAATGAGATACGTGTTTTTCTTTTCTCAGGGCATTCAATACCAGCACCTTTGAACCCCTGATTTTATCCATCTCGGCAGGGGAAATGAAATTTGCGTCGGTGATATAGGAAAAATCGTCCGTCCTGAAGCCAAAAACAGGCAGGTTGAGGTGCAACACTTCAATGGGAATCATTCTCAACGGTCCCACATCAAAGGGAATTCCGTGAATGGTATGCAACTGTAGTTTAGGTATTCCCGGATAGGTATCGCCCGAAAAGACATAAAAGAATTCGCGTTTCAGTGCCTCAGTAACCCTTTCGCTGGCATATACATTCATGGGCCGACCCGTCAGGTAATTGAAGGCCCTGACATCATCCAGTCCGGCAATATGATCCTTATGCTCATGGGTAAATACTATGGCATCAAGGGTTTTCACATTTTCACGCAGCATTTGCTGCCTGAAATCGGGTCCTGAATCCACCACAAGACAGAACGAATTCTGCCTGATCATTACGGAGGTGCGCAGTCTTTTGTCCCGTATATCGCCTGACGTGCATACTTCACAATCACAGGCAATCATAGGAACGCCCTGAGATGTTCCGGTACCGAGAAATGTGATCTGCATGTTCTTCAGGAACGGGTCAGGCGGAGGCTTGTTGTTGATTTGACGTTGGAATTCCCCGGATTTCATTCAGGAAATTCAATTGCTTTTCATCCAGAAGGGCATCGTTAATCTCCAGTGATTTTATTGCATCAATCAGAAAAGACACCTTGCTTTCTACCGGTGAAAATTTGTTCAGGACGATGATATTTGAGCTTTCAATAATGCAACTGCCTGACTTAAAATTGCCTCTCTCATTTCGGATTTTATACCCTGTCCTGTCGAGTAATTCCTCAATCCTGTCGAGGGTATGCTGTGTGAGTTTAATCATATTATCTGCAAATATAGCCTTTCCTGCCTTGATTGGGCAGGTTCATGCACGGGGTTTTTTCACAGTAACAAATTAATTGTTTTCTTTGCGCAGCTTTAATTTCCAGAAAATTCCAGTTTGTGAAAGTAGCCGTACCCAAAGAGACAAAAGACCGGGAACGCCGGGTGGCTGTTACTCCCGATGTTGCGGGGCTCATCGTAAAGGATGGTTTTGAATGTCTTGTGGAAAGCGCTGCCGGCCTGGCCTCCTACTTTGACGATGCTGCGTATGTTTCTGCAGGAGCCCGGATAATAGCAACGGGAAAAGAACTCTTTGAAAGTGCGGACATTCTCTTAAAGGTGAATCCACCTACAGTCCAGGAAGTTTCCTGGATGAAAAAAGAAAGCGTATTGATTTCCATGATGTATGCGGCGACTCATCCGGAACTGATTGAGGCTTGCTGCAGGCAGGGAATTTCGGCCTTTTCCATGGATGCCATTCCCCGGATTTCCCGCGCACAAAAAATGGATGTACTGAGTTCACAGGCAAATCTTGCCGGATACAAAGCCGTCATTATCGGCGCCGCATCACTTGGAAAAATTTTTCCCCTCCTGATGACTGCCGCAGGCACCATCAAGCCCGCCAGGGTGGTGATCATGGGAGCCGGAGTTGCCGGTCTCCAGGCTATTGCAACGGCAAAAAGACTTGGCGCCATTGTCGAGGTTTCGGATATACGTCCCGAAACCAGGGAACAGGTAGAATCTCTCGGCGGGAAATTCATCGAAGTAAAAGGTGATGAAAGTGTGAAACTCGAAGGGGGTTATGTTAAAAATGTTTCGGAAGATTTTTTAAGGCGGCAGCAGGCACTGATTGCCAAACACATTTCGGAAGCCGATCTGGTTATCACCACAGCTCTTATTCCCGGTAAAAAAGCACCCGTTCTGATTACCGAAGAAATGGTTAAAAGTATGAGGATGGGTTCTGTAATCGTGGATATGGCCGTAGAACAGGGAGGGAACTGCGTATTGAGCGAATGTGACAGGGAAGTTGTAAAACACGGAGTAACCATCATCGGAGAATCCAATCTGCCCAGCCTGCTTCCCCTGAATGCAAGCGAACTTTACGCAAGGAATATACACACCTTCTTGAATCACCTGGCGGGAAAAGACGGGCTTAAATGGGAAATGGATGAGGAAATTACCAGGGGAAGCCTGATGGTTCATAACGGAGCCGTGACTCATCCGTCCCTGCTAACTACAGTTAAAATGTAAAACGGAAAGCGTATGAATGACCTGAACTTTAAAATCTGGACTGAAAATTTTCTGCAATCCATCCTTGCCTCATCGCTGGCCACCAGCGAACATCATGTAGAGAGATTCCTGGAATCCAAACTGAAAGATTCCGTGCGTTCCCTGAATGGGGTTTGTGAAAAAATCCATACCTGCAATAATCCAAGGGATTTTTATTATCTGCTATGCGTCTATGTTCTCGAAGCTAAAAACTGTATGTACTGGTATGAAAGATCCCTGGAATACGAACAGGTGAATCTCAGTAATTCCCAGTTTATCCTCAATCAGGGCAAAAGCATGATTAATGTACTGGAAGCTGCGGTTAAAGTCATCAAATACCAGGAAAATCAATTCTGACAAGGAATGAACGACATCATCTCTTTCCTGGGTGAACACATCCAGATGATCTACATACTGATTTTGTCCGTATTTGTCGGCATTGAAGTTATCAGTAAGGTACCGAGTGTTTTGCATACACCGCTGATGTCAGGCGCCAATGCCATTCATGGAGTGGTAATCATTGGATCCATCATAGTCATGCTCAATACAGAGCCGGACAATTACCTTCTGCTCGGGCTGGGCTTTTTGGCTGTAATCCTCGGAACCCTGAATGTAGTAGGTGGTTTTGTGGTTACGGACCGTATGCTGGAAATGTTCAAAAAGAAAAAGAAATAAACCAGGGTACTGCGCGTGGAAATAAAGATGAATCCGGATTATTTATTGGAAATAATATACCTGATCGCTTCCGTAACCTTTGTTATCGGCTTGAAGATGCTCAGCAATCCTCAAACAGCAAGAAGAGGAAATCTTTGGGCGGCTGTGGGAATGGGTCTTGCCATACTCGGCACCATTTTTATTTATGAAAACCATGAAGGACACCCAACGTCCAGGGAAAGCATCAAAATGATACTGATTTTCGGTGGTCTGGGAATCGGCTCAATCATCGGTTGGGTGACCGCAAAACGGGTCAGGATGACTGCCATGCCCGAACTGGTTTCCCTGTTCAACGGTATGGGAGGAGCCTGTGCCGCCCTCATTTCGTTGCTGGAATTTCATCACAATAAGGGCAATCCGGTGAACACGGGTATTATCATGGCAGGGATGATCATCGGCAGCGTTTCCTTTTCTGGTTCCATGATTGCCTTAATGAAACTGAACGGAACCCTGAAAAAGTCCATCCGTCTTCCCAATTACAACATCATAAACACTCTGCTGTTGATTATTACAGTGGTTACAGCCGTATATGTGACTGCGGGGGGCACAGAAAGTATGGGGTTCGTTCTTTTGGTATTTGTCCTTGCCCTTTTATACGGCGTGTTCTTTGTAACTCCGATTGGAGGAGCAGATATGCCTGTGGTAATTTCGCTGCTGAATTCCTTCACAGGACTTGCCGCCGCCTTTGGAGGATTTCTGTATCATAACCAGGTGATGCTGACGGGAGGAATTCTTGTTGGATCTGCCGGTACACTGCTCACGGTAGCCATGTGCAACGCCATGAACAGGCCATTATTTCATGTGAT
>JADZBN010000123.1 GCA_020852075.1 Bacteroidia bacterium | reverse complement strand
GATCTCAGGATTGAACTGATGAGCCCTGACAGTAATCTGGTACCCCTCAGTATCAGAAGGGGCGGTGGTGATAATAATTTTACAGGAACCTGTTTCAGAGGACAGGGTGCAAACGGGATGCTTTCATCCAACACCAATCACCCTCCCTACACTGGAGAATATGATCCTGATGGTGACCTGGCCTTGTTCAATAACGGGCAGGATCCGAACGGTACCTGGTTTTTGGTTGTAACGGATATGGCCGGGTCAGATACAGGCTCCGTTCAGGGGTTCAGCATTACCTTTGGAAACAACCCCACACCACACGGTATAGTTCCATGCGATGTCCATAATGCCATGATGTGCCAGTGCCCTGACGGAACACAGGATTGTGATCTTTTACCTGATATGACAGCCTCCGCAGCAGCCCTGCTGAACGGATCGTACGAGTCACATGATACCATATTCATCAACAATGCTACGCCAAATATCGGATGGGGCCCGCTTGAAATACATGGTATCAATTCATGCTGGTGCGATACGGTACAGGTTTCATGTACTACTTCTGTTTGTCCTGACGGTAACCCGCCCAGGCAACTCGTGGAACAAACCATTTACCATAAGGATACCGCAACCATGACCTCCTACAACCGTCCTGCCGGTACCATGACCTACCATCCCCAGCATGGTCATATTCACCTTGACGGATGGGCGAGTTATACACTCAGGCAGGCTGAGTACGGCGTGGATCCTCCTGACTGGCCTGTAGTGGGCACCGGGAATAAAATGAGTTATTGCCTTGTGAATTTGGGTACGTGCACCACAGGTAACGGATATTGCGTGGATACAAACGGCACCATACTCAGTCAGCCGGATTTCCCGAATTTCGGACTTGGCAGCGTAACAGGATGTTCCACCGACCAGGGAATCTTTGTGGGCAACCTGGATGTGTATTCCCAGGCTCTGTTCGGACAGTGGATCACACTTGACAGTGTTTGCAACGGGGACTATTATGTAGTTTCTATTACAGACCCAAACAATCTGATACTTGAAACGAATGAAAATAATAACTGGGCTGCAGTTCCATTTACGCTCCAGCAGCAACTTAACCTGCCTTTTCCTTCCGTGAATTTTACGTATTCCGCCCTGGCCAACACAGTCACCTTCACCAACGCTTCCACAGACTTTGATTCACTGGAATGGGATTTTGGTGACGGACAGAGGGACACTTCCTCCAATCCGGTACATACATATTCTTCTACAGGTACTTTTGATGTGGTGCTTACGGCATACAACCGATGTGGCTTCAAACAACAGGTACAGTCATTTACCATCACCACATCCGGAATAAGTACGGCAGGCACAGCTTCCCTTTTCGGGGTGAAGGTGTATCCAAACCCCACTACATACAAGATCAACATTGATTTCGGGTTATCGGTTCGAATACCTGTACAGATACAGTTACTCGATATACTCGGGAATGAGGTGATTCGCCTGGAAGACAGTATCCTTGATATGGGCAGCCATCATTACACTGCAGACCTTTCCAGTCTGGCTGGTGGACCCGGTATTTATCTGGTAAGGGTTGTGACGGGAAACAAGGTAATCTGTAAACGGATTTCCTATGTAAAGTAATGAGTATCCGGTGTAACAATTCACTGAAGAACCGTCACACCTGATAGGTGCCGGACGCATCATTCAGGCAACGAACTTCCGGCAAAATATCCGGATCAGTCCCGGAACTTTTTTACACAGGCATGTTATCGCATTCATGGTATCACTGCGCGTACCCTCCGGATATGAATAGCCGTTCATCTTTTCATTAAATAACTGGCAGTCAGCCTATTTGCAATTTTCTCTCTTTCGCTTACCTTTGCAGCCCTTGTAAAATTCGTTTGTATGGAAAATTTCGTATTCCTGATCCCTGTGCTTGGTGTAGCGGGGCTGATAGTGATGTATCTGAAAGCGCGCTGGGTAATAGCCCAGGATGCGGGTGATGACAGGATGAAAGAACTTGCCGGTTATATTGCCAATGGTGCAATGGCATTTCTCAAAGCAGAGTGGAGAATACTATCGTATTTCGTTGTGATTGCAGCAGCCTTACTGGCCTGGTCTGGCACTGCGGTTGAAACTTCAAGTCCTGTAATTGCTGTTTCGTTCATTTTAGGTGCAGTATTTTCCGCCACTGCGGGTTATATCGGAATGACTATTGCCACGAAAGCCAATGTCAGGACAACCCAGGCGGCAAGAAGCAGCCTTTCCAATGCACTGCGTGTTTCATTTACCGGAGGTTCGGTTATGGGGCTCGGAGTTACAGGCCTTGCTGTATTAGGACTTGGCTCGCTTTTCATCTTCTTTTACCATGTATATGTTTTGAAAACAGGAGGAAATGTGAACGGCGTGGAAATGGAAAAGGCACTCGAAGTCCTTGCGGGATTTTCACTTGGCGCCGAATCTATTGCTCTGTTTGCACGTGTAGGAGGAGGAATTTACACGAAAGCTGCCGATGTAGGTGCAGACCTTGTCGGGAAAGTGGAGGCGGGAATTCCAGAAGATGATCCGCGTAATCCGGCGACGGTGGCAGACAACGTCGGAGACAATGTAGGTGATGTTGCGGGTATGGGTGCCGATCTCTTTGGTTCTTATGTGGCAACGATCCTTGCCACCATGGTACTGGGTCGGGAAATTCAGAGTGACGATCAGTTTGGCGGGGTGGCGCCGATCCTGTTGCCCATGCTTATTGCAGGCATGGGTCTGATATTCTCTATACTGGGAATGTTTTTTGTGAAAGTAAAAGGTGATTCCGGAAATGTTCAACGGGCCCTGAATATGGGAAACTGGTCATCCATTATACTTACGGCTGTTGTATCTTACTTTGTGGTAAACTGGATGCTTCCTGAGACGATGTCCATACGTGGTGTAGATTTCACGAGAGGCGACGTATTCGGATCAATTATTCTTGGACTTGTGGTTGGTACCCTGATGAGCGCTATAACGGAATACTATACCGCCATGGGCAAAAGACCCGTAAATAAAATTGTAAAGCAAAGTTCCACCGGCCATGCCACTAATATCATAGGTGGCCTGTCCGTAGGTATGGAATCTACTGCTTTACCCGTAATCGTACTTGCCGGCGGTATCTATGGTTCTTTTGAACTGGCAGGGTTATACGGTGTCGCAATTGCATCTGCGGGCATGATGGCAACCACCGCCATGCAGCTTGCCATTGATGCATTCGGACCAATTGCTGACAATGCGGGAGGAATTGCCGAAATGAGCGGCTTGCCCAAAGAGGTGAGAAGCCGTACCGATAATCTGGATGCTGTGGGGAATACCACCGCTGCTACCGGTAAAGGCTTTGCCATTGCATCCGCTGCACTGACCTCCCTGGCGCTTTTTGCAGCATTTGTTGGTGTGGCAGGAATTGACAGGATTGATATTTATAAAGCGCCGGTTCTTGCAGGACTGTTTATTGGTGGCATGATACCCTTCCTGTTTTCATCACTTGCCATTTCAGCTGTTGGTCGTGCTGCTATGGATATGGTAAACGAAGTCCGCAGGCAGTTCCGGGAAATCCCCGGGATCATGGAACATACAGCCCGGCCCGAATATGAGAAATGTGTGGCTATTTCCACGCAGGCATCCATACGTGAAATGATTGCTCCGGGTGCCATTGCCCTCACGGTTCCTGTAATTGTTGGTTTCGCATTCGGACCTGAAGTACTTGGCGGCCTGCTTGCCGGAGTAACGGTTTCCGGTGTACTCATCGGTATGTTTCAGAATAATGCGGGCGGTGCCTGGGACAATGCAAAAAAATCGTTTGAGAAAGGTGCCATCATAAACAGCGAAACCTATTATAAAGGCTCCGAACCTCACAAGTCTTCTGTAACCGGTGATACTGTAGGTGATCCGTTTAAAGATACTTCGGGCCCGTCCATGAATATTCTCATCAAGCTCATGTCCATTGTATCGCTGATCATTGCACCACACATTGCAACTCAGGGAGGCGGAAATACTTCTGCGATGGACTGCTGCACTCCGGATCACAAAAACATGATGATGAATTGCGAAATGGACGGGAAGGGAAATTGTATCATGGACTCCGCCACCTGCGCAGAATGGATGGCGACCGGTAAGATTGACAGCGCCGACTGCATTTCCCTTGGTAACGGCAAGTGCGCCGTTTCTATGAATGCCTGCATGGGCGCTCTTCATCACGGAATGACGGGTAGCGGGAACATGAAAGACTGCTGTAAAAGCTCTTCCTCTGCCGGCTGTATGCATTCAGGCATGGGTATGAAATCAACGTCCGGAAGCATGAAAGAATGTTCAGATTCAGGAATGTCAGCGTGCTGCAAAAAAAAGGAAACGGATAAATAAGGTACTCAGAAAACTTTGACTTACTTCTTTTTCGGGGTGAATGACAACCGAAAAATTTATCCTTCTTTATCTTCATTAAAATTTCTTCCGCCCGTAGTTCTTTCCAGGATAATGAACGAATAATCGTATTCGTTTTTTTCATCTGCCTTGTAAGATTCTTCCTGAACAATTTTCCATTCATTCATGTCCAGATCCGGGAAAGTGGTATCTCCCTGAATCGTATGATGTACCCTTGTCATGCAGATACGGGTTACCCAGGGAATCGCCTGGCGGAAAATTTCACCGCCACCGAAAACAAATACCTCGCTGTCATTACGTGAAAGTTTAAATGCCTCCTGAAGGGAGGTGACCACTGTACACCCCTCCTGCCTGTATTCAGGATTCCGGCTGATCACCACATTGGTGCGGCCGGGCAGCGGTTTCCCGATACTTTCAAAGGTTTTCCTGCCCATAATGATATGATGTCCCATGGTCAATGCTTTCACCCTTTTCAGGTCTGCAGAAAGCTTCCAGGGCAGGCGGTTGCCATCTCCGACCACATTATTTTCAGAAAGGGCAACAATGAGTGAAATCTTCATTATGCAAAAACTTACACAGCAACGGATGCCTTAATGTGAGGATGCGGGTCATAGTTCACCACCTGAAGATCTTCAAACCGGAGGAGGAAAATATCCTTCACATCCGGATTCAATTTCAGTTGTGGTAAAGGCCGGGGTGTTCGGCTGAGTTGCTGGTTCACCTGCTCAACGTGATTGCTGTAAATATGTGCATCACCGAGGGTATGTACGAAATCTCCCGGCTTCAATGAGCAGACATGTGCAATAGCCATGGTCAGCGCGGCATACGAAGCAATATTAAAAGGTACTCCAAGAAAAATATCCGCACTTCTCTGATACAATTGACATGATAGCCTGCCCTTAGCGACATAAAACTGAAAAAAGGCGTGACAGGGAGGGAGTTTCATGTTGTCCAATTCCCCGACATTCCATGCACTGACTATCAGTCTCCGTGAATCAGGATTATTCCGGATCTGGTCAATAACAGACGAGATCTGGTCAATGGTCCGTCCGTCCGTCGTTTTCCAACTTCGCCATTGGGAACCATATACAGGACCAAGATTTCCGTTTTCATCGGCCCAATCGTCCCAAATACTCACGCCATTTTCCTTCAGATAACGGATGTTGGTATCACCTTTCAGGAACCACAGGAGTTCGTGAAAGATTGACCGGGTATGTAATTTCTTTGTGGTGAGTAATGGGAATCCCTCTTCCAGATTGAACCGCATCTGATATCCAAAAACACTACGGGTACCTGTTCCGGTCCGGTCGGCTTTATCCGTACCGGATTCCATAACATGTTTCAGCAGGTCCAGGTATTGTTTCATGGTGTACGATGAAAGGGGGGTAATTCTGCCTTAAAGTTACGTCAAAATTCCGGCAATGGTAGCGGAAAGATAAGAAGCAAGGGTCCCGCAAATCAGGGCCTTGAATCCCAGCCTGGCAATATCTGCCCTCCTGCCCGGAGCGAGTTCACCAATTCCGCCTACCTGTATGGCGATGGAACTGAAATTTGCAAAGCCGCAGCAGGCAATGCTGACGATGGTTATGGTTTTGGGATCGAGTACTTTGGCGGCAATCATGCCGGAAAGGTCGGAATAGGCCACGAATTCATTCACAGCCAGTTTGGTTCCAAGAAGTTGTCCGGCTAAATGAAGGTCTTTACCCGGGATACCCATGACATACGCAAATAATGAAAATAAAGTTCCCAGGATTTCTTTAAGACTCAGGTTTTGCAGGCTCATGCCGAGAAATGCAGCGTAATCGGTATGCCGGTAAAATAACATGCCAATTTTCGCAAGAATAAAATCAATCAGGGCAATGAGTGCAATAACTCCGATCAGCATGGCAATTACATTCAGGGATACCTTGAGGCCGTCACCGGCTCCATGTGAGATGGCATCCATGATATTACGGTATGTTTGTTTCACCTCGAGTTTCACATTTCCTTTCGTTTCAGATTGCTGGGTTTCAGGAATCACAATTTTTGATATCACCAGGGCGGCAGGTGCCGCCATAATGCTTGCGGCAATCAGCAGGTTTGCCGGTACACCCATTGAAATATAAACTGCCATAACACCGCCGGCAATACATGCCATACTGCCTGCCATCGAGGCAAGTAATTCCGAGGAGGTCATTCCGGAAAGATAGGGTTTGATCATGATTTGCGCTTCCACCTGACCCACAAATGCACTTGCAACGTTGGAAAGGGCTTCAGCGCCACTCACATTCATGATCCGCAACATGATCTTTGCGAAAAAGGACACAATGCGTTGCATCAGACCAATATGATAGGCGATACTGACCAAAACGGCAACAAAAATGATCGTTGGTAAAATTTTAAACATAAATATGAAACTGTGTCCGGGACCAAGTGCTTTATCGAGAATGCTTTTGTCAACGAGGAAACCAAACACGAAGGAGGCTCCCTGATCTGAGAAATCCAACAGCCGGGTGACCCACCTCCCCAGGGTACCAAAAATATCCTGGCCGAGTGGTGTTTTCAGAATGAACAGGGCCAATGCCAGTTGAAGGAGGAGTCCGCTGATTACTACACGAAGGCTTATAGCTTTCCGGTTATTTGACAGCAGATAGGCCAGCAACAGAATAACAAAAATTCCAAGAAGGCCTGAGAATCGGTTCATAGCAGGAGATGTATGGGAGCAATGGCTCACCCGGATTTATACACGAATATCCAAAAAGCAATGGAATAACAAAATGCAGATAAAAAATTTCCATAAAGGAACATGAACTCCGGATGCCGCGGGCATCCGCGAAAGAGCAGTAAAAAATACAGTGTCAGTTGTTTTTTCTACGGGCGAGTTCATCCCTTAGCCGCGAGGCCCGTTCATACGCTTCCTCATCAATAGCCTTCTTCAGCATTTCCTTCAGTTCATCCGTGGATGCAGCCGAAAGTTCGCTGTCGGAAAGTTTGGTCGCCGATGTGGGTACCTGCTTTTCCATGTGCTCCTCGATACCTTCAATCGGGGTATTTTCTTCCATGTTCACACCGGCAGTTGATAGGATGAATTCGTATGTATAAATCGGGCAGCCAAACCTGACGGCAATGGCAATGGCATCGGAAGTTCTGGCGTCAATGTCCATTTTCTTCTCACCGTTATTGCAAATTAATTTGGCATAAAATACGCCTTCCAGAAGGTTGAAAATAATTATTTCCTCCACCTCTATATCGAAGGTCATGGCCAGACTTTTAAAAAGATCATGGGTGAGCGGCCTGGTCGGAGTCATACTTTCCAATTCAATAGCAATGGCCTGGGCTTCGAAAGCTCCAATGATGATCGGCATTCGCCGTTTCCCTTTGGCCTCGCCGAGCACCAGGGTATAAGCCCCGGACTGAGTCTGACTATATGCCAGGCCAATGATCTCCATTTTAATTTTTTTCATACCAGCTTCCGGGTTCATACCAAGCTCATCCGGCGTATTCTTTTCGAAAGTAAAAAAATTTTTGCTGTTTTAATTCCTTCATCATTAATTTCCGGCTGCTTTGAATTTTTTTGCCGCCTCAATGAGTTTGGGAACCACCTCGAATGCATCTCCTACAATTCCGTAGTCTGCAGCCTTAAAGAACGGTGCTTCGGGATCTTTATTGATGACAACAATGACCTTAGAATTACTTACACCGGCAAGATGCTGAATAGCTCCTGATATCCCTATGGCAATATACAGGTTGGGACTGATGGCTATTCCGGTTTGTCCCACATGCTCGGAGTGTGGTCTCCAACCGGCATCCGACACTGGCTTGCTGCAGGCTGTTGCAGCTCCGAGGACGGAGGCCAGTTCTTCGATCATGCCCCAGTTTTCAGGGCCTTTCAATCCTCTGCCGGCGGAAACAACAATTTCCGCATCGGGAAGTGACACCTTATTTGTATTCCTGACAGTATCAATAACCTTCAGGGCTTTTTCCGGGTCCGATACCGTGGCATCCACTGTTTTGATTACAATTTCCACCGGTTTTTCAACCATTTTAAAGGAATTCGGAACAAGGCTGATTACCTTCACCTCTGAAAGCAGTTCCACATACTCGAAGGCTTTTCCCGAATAAGCGCCCTTCTTCACGATAAAACCGGACGACATCTGAGGAAGTTCCACCACATTATCGCCGTATGCTGCCTTCAGTTTCACGGCAACCCTCGGGGCCACTGCCTTGCCGAAAAAACTGGCCGGTACAATGACAACAGTGGCTTTTTCCGAAACGGCGGCTTTGGAGAGGATGCCCGAGCAAACCTGCGGATTAATCAATTCCGGTGATGCGGAAAGGATCACTGAAGCTCCGTATTTACCTGCACATTTCAATTCCTCATCGGACACCTTGCCAATAGAACAGGCAATCATTCCTGTTCCGAGGCTTGTGGCAATGGCATTTCCAAAGGACAGGGCCTCAAAAGCAGCATTCCTGAATTTCCCATCCTGATTTTCTACATAAACTAATACTGACATATTATCGGATTATTAACCGGCCATACCGGCCGAAGATCAAATTATTTTTTTCTCTGCCCTGAGCGTGTCAAACAATTCACCCGCTGCATCTGCAGGAATTAATTTTACCGTACTGCGTGCCGCGGGTTTATCATAACCCGTTATCAGTGAAAGTACCGGCACCTCAACGGCATCTACAACCCGAAGGGGTTTGGTGCGGGCCGACATTATCCCGCGCATATTGGGAATTTTCCATTCGGCCATACCTTCCGAAGCACAGACTACCAATGGAAGGGTACAGGAAACCACTTCCTTCCCGCCTGCAATTTCATTGTCCATTTTTGCGGTATTACCCTCTAATGTGAGGCTTTTGGCAAACAACACGCAGGGTAAACCGAGCAATTCTGCCAGCATTACCGGTACGGACGAACTGTTATGATCGCTGGATTCCCGGCCGCAAAGGATAAGATCATAGGAATCACTTTTTACACAGGCTGCAATCTGGCTGGCAACGAACAGCGCGTCACGCGGATCTGCATTTACCCTTACCGCATCGTGGGCGCCAATGGCAAGGGCCTTCCGGATGGTTGGTTCAGTAGATGCATCCCCAACATGAATCACGGTAACCGTTCCGGCCGATGCAGTTGCAATATCAAGTGCTTTTGAAAGTGCAATTTCATCGTATGGGTTAAGGATAAAGGTGACTCCTGAGCTGATAAAATTTTTATTGTCCGGGCTAAAATTAATTTTGGCTGTTGTGTCCGGAACATTCGATATACAAACAAGTATTTTCATTAGGTATGGTATTTTACAGAATCCGGCAGGATACCGGACAATGTGTATTTTTAATACATTCCGGAAACAAAAATTTTTCTATTGATTTCTGTAATTTCGGGTCGTTTCCGGTTTTCTGTTTCGCGCGAAGATAGGAAAAAATCCAACGGTTTATTTCGATACCAATGCCTGAATCCGGTCGCATACAAACCCTGAGAACCTATCTTGCTGAAACCCCGGAGGACAGCTTTCTCAGGTATGCACTGGCTCTTGAATTGTTACTAGCCGGAGATCCCTTCTCCTCCAGCGAGGAATTTCTCATCCTAAAAATGACAGATCCGGAATACCTGGCTACCTATTACCAACTCGGAAAAGCCTTTGAAATGCTCGGCAGGAAAGATGATGCACGGGTTGTTTACCATGAAGGAATTTCTGTCGCTCTGCGCCAGCAGAACATTCACACAATGAATGAATTAAAAGCAGCATCGGAAGGCCTTGACCCGGATTCAGAAGAAAATCTATGAGGGAAATTCATACCTTTGCCGCCCCTGATTGAACACATCCGTTCATGAAAAGAAAAGGTATATGAAAGAATTGCAATTCCGGGAAGCATTAAGGGAAGCCATGGTTGAAGAAATGCACCGGGATAAAAATGTATTTCTCATTGGTGAGGAAGTTGCCCAGTACAATGGTGCATACAAGGTAAGCCAGGGAATGCTGGATGAATTCGGACCTGACCGGGTAATTGACACACCCATTTCGGAGCTTGGATTCGCAGGCATTGGTGTCGGAGCGGCCATGAACGGTCTCCGGCCTATCGTGGAATTCATGACATTCAATTTTTCGCTTGTTGCCATTGATCAGGTAGTTAATTCAGCCGCAAAAATCATGAGCATGAGTGGCGGACAATACTTTGTACCTATTGTCTTCCGTGGCCCTACAGCATCCGCCGGAATGTTGAGTTCACAACATTCACAGGCATTTGAAAGCTGGTATGCCAACTGCCCGGGATTAAAGGTCGTTGTACCTTCAAATCCTGCAGATGCAAAAGGTTTGCTGAAGTCCGCCATCCGGGACGATGATCCGGTAATTTTCATGGAAAGTGAACAGATGTATGGTGACAAAGGACTGGTTCCTGAAGGTGAATACCTGATCCCCTTAGGCAGTGCAGAGGTTAAAAAAGAAGGTACGGATGTTTCCATAGTCTCCTTTGGGAAAATGATGAAAGTTGCCCTGAAAGCCGCAGATGTACTGGCAGGAGAACAGATCAATGCAGAGGTCATTGACCTCCGTTCAGTGAGGCCCATAGATTATAACACGGTCATCCGTTCTGTCATGAAAACAAACCGGCTGGTTATTGTAGAAGAAAGCTGGCCCCTGGCAGCCATCGCCACGGAAGTTGCCTTCAACGTTCAGAAAGACGCCTTTGATTACCTGGATGCGCCCGTACTCAGGGTCATGGGCCGTGATGTGCCACTCCCCTATGCGCCCACTCTTATTGAAGCCTACCTGCCAAATACAGAGCGCGTGGTGAAGGCGGTAAAGGAAGTCATGTACATAGGTTCCTGAACCCAATACCATTCATGCAGAGCAGGGAAGTATTATTTTCCATATAGCAGGACAGGTGTGTCATATTCATTTACCTTTGCGCCTCGAAAATACTTTTCCGTTCATCCATTCCACCATACATGCAATCATTCCCTGACCTGGGGCTTGGGCAAAACCTGCTAAAAGCCATAGAAAACCTTGGTTTTACTACCCCGACGCCCATACAATCCCAGGCCATTCCCATATTGCTGTCAGGAAACCGGGACTTTATCGGACTTGCCCAAACCGGTACCGGAAAAACTGCAGCCTTCGGACTGCCTATTCTTGCATTAAACGATTTTAGCAGCAGGGAAACACAATCTCTCATTCTGGCACCAACCAGGGAACTTTGTGTGCAGATCTCAAATGATCTTCAGAAATTTTCAACATTCACTCCACATGCAAAAGTGGTAGCCATTTATGGCGGGGCTAACATATCAACCCAGATACGGCAGGCGAAAAACGGCGCACAAATTATTGTGGCCACGCCCGGAAGGCTGATTGATATGATATCCAGAAAAGCCGTAAGGCTGGAAAATGTGAGGTTCGTAATTCTGGACGAAGCAGACGAGATGCTGAACATGGGGTTCCAGGATGATATTGACGACATCCTGTCACATACACCAGCCAGCAAAAATGTCTGGCTTTTTTCGGCTACCATGCCGCCTGAGGTTAAAAGGATTTCTTCCAGGTACATGCACAATCCCTATGAGCTGACTATCGGAAAGCAAAATGAGGCAGCAGACAACCTGGACCACCGTTATATGATTGTTCATGAGAAGGACCGTTACCAGGCATTGAAGCGTATTTTGGATGTCACCCCTGAAATCTTCGGGGTGGTATTTTGCCGGACAAAAATGGATACGCAGAATATTGCCGAACACCTGATGAAAGACGGTTACAATGCGGATGCCCTTCATGGCGATCTGAGCCAGCAGCAACGCGACAAGGTAATGAACAGGTACAGGAACCGAACACTGCAGGTGCTGGTCGCAACAGATGTGGCCGCCAGGGGAATTGACGTAAGGGATATTACCCACGTCATTCATTACCATCTTCCCGATGAAGCTGAAAACTACACCCACCGCAGCGGACGAACCGCACGCGCGGGAAAATCAGGAATATCACTGGCCATTATCAACACCCGGGAGAAAGATAAAATCCGTCAGATCGAAAAAAAAATCAACCGTTCTTTTAAACGAGTCATGGTTCCGGATGCAGTAGCTATTGGGGAACAGCAACTGATCCATTTCATAAAAACCATTCATGACGTGAAGGTCAACGAGAAAGGGATAGAAAATTTTCTGGCTCAGGCAATGCATGAATTGAAAGACCTGGACAAGGAAGAACTCATCAAACGAATGGTGAGTATTGAATTCAAACGCTTCCTGGAAGACTACAGGCAGGCTCCGGATCTGAATGCTGAACTAAAGCATCCCGGCCATCCGGAAACCGACCGATATAAAAACCAGGTTCCAAGGATGTTCATTAACCTGGGTTATATTGACGGATTCGAAAAGGGCGCTATGCTTTCCTATGTACTGAAGATGACCGGCATGGTAAAGAGTGATATCGGAAGAATTGACATTAAACCTGTGTATTCATTTCTTGAAATTGAAGACAAAAAACAGATGGAAAATGCCCTGAAATCCTTTGACGGGGAATTTTATAATGGAAGGCCGGTCAGGGTGGAATTATCCGGTGGAGAAGAAAAGCATAGAAAAACCAAGGGCAAAAGGAAAGAAGGGAATTTCAAAAGTTCATCAGGCAAAAGGCATGAAGGCAGCCGGTATGAAAAACAAAAAAAGGGCTGGGGTGAAAATCCGCGAACATCAGGGAAGAAAAAAAAGAAATGGTAGCAGGAATTTCACGGTAGAGCCAGTGAAAACTAACGCAAGAGACTGACAAACAGGTGTCAGCTATTTATAAAACACATTCTGCCGGCTTTGAAAACTGAATGCTATTTTTGGCCCTGCATCAACAGGTTCTGATAACTGATCTTCTATGACAACGATCCGATTCAGCGGTAATCAGTCCGCCTTTTATACGGAATTAAAAGCACGGGTGAATCAGTATTTTGAGAGCCGGAATTCCACCCATCACGGAGACCAGCGATCCCTGCTGAAATCGTCCATACTTCTCGGTTTATTTTTTGGATCCTATATTCTGCTGACCTTCCGTCACCTTCCCGATCTTCCTGCCATAGCCCTGTGTGCGGTACTTGGCTTCATTACCTCCGCCATTGGATTTAATATTATGCACGATGGAGCACACGGAAGCCTTTCCAGGAATAAATGGATAAACAAACTTGCCGCGCTTACATTGAATATGTTCGGAGGCAGTTCCGCATTATGGAATATCAAACACAATATCATCCATCATTCCTTTACCAACGTGGATGGTCATGATGACGACATTCTCAATGAGCCCCTGTTCCGAATGACACGGTTTCAGCGCAGGCGAAGAATACACCGGTTACAATATTTGTACTGGCCCCTTGCATACGGCCTGATGTATATTGGATGGATCATGTTCCTGGATTTTTCCAAATACTTCCGTGGAAGAATTGCCGAAAGAAAAAATATCCGTTTCAGTTTCAGTCAGCACCTGGGATTCTGGTTGACGAAAGTATTTTATATCGCCTTTTATGTACTTCTTCCGCTACGGTTTTACAGTTGGGAAGCATGGCTGTTGGGATTCTCCATATTTGCTTTTTCTACCGGTCTTACCATCAGCATAGTCTTTCAACTGGCTCATACCGTGGAAGAAACCGAATGTGTAAAAGCAGATGAAAAAACGGACATCCTGCCTACCGATTGGGCCACACACCAGGTCAGAACAACAGCAAATTTTGCTACCGGGAGCAGAATTATTACCTGGTTCACAGGCGGCCTGAATTTTCAGGTAGAGCATCATCTTTTTCCCAGGGTTTCCCACGTTCATTACCCCGCTATCAGTCACATTGTGCGGGAAACCTGTTCAAAATACGGCCTGCCTTATTATGAAGCTCCTACCCTCTCGAACGCCATTGCCTCACATGTGCGTTTTTTGTACCAATTAGGAAGAAATTAGGTCTTTTTTTTACCACCAGGCACAAAATTAACCCCCTCACACCGGTTTTTTGTTAAAATACCCAGTAATAAGCTGTTTTTTCCGATCGTTTCTTACCCTTTTATAACTTTTATCCATGTATGCGTATAAATTTCAAAAAATGGAGAGGAATTAGCATTTCTTTTTAGATACCCCCTTAAAAATAACAGTACTTGTGCAAAAATATACTAAGTTTTCTTGACATACCCCATATTTTGTAGATATGTTTGTCGAAAAAGTATAATATAATTAAAACCGCACTACAAAAAACAAAATGAGCAACATCCGATTTCGTGCCATTGAAACGAGAACCGCGCGTCAGCCGGTGAAAGTTATCCCGCCCTCCACAAAGGTTTCCGATTATTTCGGGACCCATGTTTTCAATAAGGAGGCCATGCAAAAGTTCCTCCCCAAGGAAGCATATAAAGCCGTGATGGCCGCCATTGAACAAGGAGAACCGGTGGACAGAAAAATGGCGGACCTCATTGCCCTTGGGATGAAAGACTGGGCGAGCAGTAAGGGATGTTCACATTACACGCACTGGTTTCAGCCTTTGACTGGTTTGACCGCCGAAAAGCATGATTCATTTTTTGAGATCAACGACGGGAAGGCTGTTGAACATTTTTCCGGAAACGCCCTGGCTCAGCAGGAACCAGATGCCTCCAGTTTTCCATCCGGGGGTATCCGGAATACTTTTGAAGCACGCGGATATACGGCATGGGATCCAAGTTCTCCGGCGTTCATTATGGAAAGCGCCAGTGGTAAAACCCTGTGTATTCCGACAATATTTGTATCCTATACCGGAGAGACACTCGACTACAAGGCGCCTCTTTTAAAGGCGCTGCATGCACTGGACAAGGCCGCCGTTGAGGTCTGTCAGTATTTTGACAAGGATATTACCAAGGTATTCGCTACCCTGGGCGTTGAACAGGAATATTTTCTGGTGGATGCCGCCCTGTTGACCAGCCGTCCCGACCTGATGATCACAGGCCGGACACTTTTCGGACATAGTCCCGCCAAAGGTCAGCAACTGGAAGACCATTACTTTGGCTCCATCCCGGATCGTGTATATTCATTCATGCTGGATTTCGAAACGGAAGCTTACAAACTGGGCATTCCCCTTAAGACCAGGCATAACGAAGTAGCACCAAGTCAGTTTGAATGCGCCCCGGTATTTGAGGAAATAAACCTTGCCGTAGATCATAATGCCCTGCTGATGGATCTGATGGAAAAAGTTGCTTCCCGGCACAATTTCCGGGTACTTCTTCATGAAAAACCCTATGCAGGAATTAATGGCAGCGGAAAGCACAATAACTGGAGTATGGGTACCAATACCGGGAAAAACCTCCTCAGCCCGGGTAGTACGCCCAAAAGCAATCTCATGTTCCTGACCTTTTTTATCAATACTATCAAGGCGGTATTTGAACATGCAGACCTGATGCGGGCCAGTATTGCCAGTGCCAGCAATGATCACCGACTTGGCGCCAATGAAGCCCCTCCCGCCATTGTATCAATTTTTCTTGGCCAGCAACTGACCGGTATTCTGGATGAACTGGAAGAAATGGTTCCCGAAAAGAAAATGACCGCCGACGAAAAAACGGCACTGAAACTGAACATTGGGAAAATACCGGAGATCCTGCTTGACAATACAGACCGTAACCGCACATCTCCTTTTGCTTTCACCGGGAATAAGTTTGAATTCCGGGCAGTGGGTTCGTCTGCCAATTGTTCGAATGCCATGATGGTCCTCAACACCATTGTTGCCAGTCAACTCCGCCACTTTAAAAAAGAAGTTGACGGTCTTATGGATAAAGGTGTGAAAAAAGATGAAGCGATACTGAAAGTTCTCAGGCAATATATTATTGACTCAAAGAGCATTCGCTTTGAAGGCAACGGGTACAGTGATGAATGGGTTAAGGAAGCCAAGCGCCGTGGACTTTCAAATGTTCACACTACGCCGCAGGCACTGGATGCGTATGTTTCCCGGAAGTCAACAAAGCTTTTTGAGGAACTGGACATATTCAACCACAGGGAAATCGAGGCGCGGCACGAAATCATGCTCGAAACATACATCAAAAAACTTCAGATCGAAGCCCGTGTTATGGGTGATCTCGCCATCAATCATATATTGCCTGCGGCATTAAGGTATCAGACCATTCTCGCAAATAATGTCAGGAGTATGAATGACATTGGCATGAAATCAGATATGACAATGACTCAGGTGGACATGATTAAAGAAATTACCGGTCATGTTTCTCAGATCCGCGGTAAAGCGGAAGAACTGATTGATGCACGCAGGAAAGCCAACCGGATTACGGATGTACGGGAAAAGGCTATCGCCTATTGCGATACGGTAAAGCCTTACTTCGACATCATCCGTGACCACATTGACAGGCTGGAGATGATTGTGGATGATGAAATGTGGCCGATTGCCAAATACCGCGAACTGGTGACTATCCGCTGATCCGGATCCTCAGTTCAGTGAAAACAGTCGGTCTCCCTCCGGCTGTTTTTTTTATTTTTTATCGGTTACATGGTAATAATTCAGACATCGTCTGAAACCCGGATTATAAAATTCATACACCACGGTACGCAAAGCCCCCCCTTGTTCAGGGCAGCCTCTGATTTCGGATTTCCACCTTTGTTATCAATAAAATTCTTTCTTTCTTTGCCTGTATAGGGAACACCTTTCCAATCATTTCATCCAATAAAATAGCCGATGAGAATACTCAATCGTTTGTTATTCATCCTGATAGCGGCCGTTTTTTCAATTCCGGTACATGCCCAGCGGGGACCTGCTGCTGCTGCCGACCAGGCATTTGCCAAAGGCGACTATTATGACGCCGCAACCTTGTATAAAAAGGCTTATACCAAGGAAAAAAACAAGGTGAAGAAAGCGGAGATTATTTTCCGGGTTGCTGAGTCTTACAGGATGACCAACGATTTCCGGAATCAGGAAGTCTGGTATGCCAAGGCCATTAAATTTAAGTATAAGGATCCCGAGGCTATTGTTAAACTGGCGGATGCACTCAAGGCTAATGGTAAATACGATGAAGCAATCGTACAATACACAAATTTTGAGAAAGCTGCACCTAACGATCCGAGAGGGCCTTCAGGTATTTCCTCATGCGAACAGGCACAGAAATGGAAAGATCACCCTACCCGCTACCGGATTGAAAATGTTTCGGCTATCAATACCAAATATTCCGATTTCGGTGCAGTCTTTTCCAATAAAGACCACCGGCATATCATCTTTACCTCCGCACGTCAGGAATCCATTGGCAAAAATGAAGACGGCGGTACGGGCGAAAAATTCCAGGACCTTTTTGAGGCTGCTGTTGACAAAAAGGGGAAATGGAGTTCGCCCAAACCCCTGCTTGAACCGGTGAATTCAGATGCAAACGACGGAAGCGCAACCCTGGACAATAAAGGCACCATGATGTTTTTCACACGGTGTGGCGTGGAAAAAGGTAAAGCAGGGGAATGTGAAATTTATTTTACGAAAAGAAGAGGTCAGACATGGGATGAACCGCAACTTATCCCGCTGGCCGGGGATAGTTTTACCGTTGGCCAGCCCTGCCTTTCCAGCGACGAACAAACACTGTATTTCGTGTCAGATATGGACGGTGGCCAGGGTGGAAAAGATATCTGGAAATCAGCCTTTGATAAAAAGTCAAAAACCTGGGGAACTCCTGTAAATCTTGGGAACAAAATCAACACACCGGAAGACGAAATGTTCCCCTATGTAACTTCCGAAAACATACTGTATTTCTCTTCAAAGGGACACGTGGGCATGGGAGGGCTGGATATTTTCATGTCAACAGCAACCAACGGCCAATGGGACGAACCTGTTAACCTGAAGTATCCCGTGAATACCAGTTTTGATGATTTCGCTTTCATTGTTGATGAGAGTATGGGAGACAGGGGATTTTTAAGTTCCAACCGGGAGGGTGGAAAAGGGAATGATGACATATATTCCTGGGTATTACCTCCACTGATATTCACCATCTCCGGCCGGGTGTATGATGCAGATACGCATGAAAATATTGAAGGAGCAGGTATCGAATTGTTCGGAAGCGATGGCTCCAGCATTCCCTTTAAAACGGACAAGACCGGTACGTATAAGTTTGACCTCAAACCGGAGACGAGCTATAAGCTATCTGCCACCATGCCTACTTATCTCAACAAGTACCTGGAGGTTTCGACTGTGGGCCTTGAACAAAGCAAGGATTTCATAGGCGATTTTGACTTTGCGCTCAGGTCCACACTCCGGGCAATCGAACTTCCGGAAATTTATTATGACCTTGGGAAATGGGATCTGCGGCCGGAATCTAAAAAGGCCCTTGACGACCTGCTTCAAACCCTGAAGGATAATCCAACCATCGTTATTGAAATCGGATCACATACCGATTCCCGTCCTATTCCCATGACCAACGATACACTTTCCACAAGACGGGCACAATCCGTGGTAAATTACCTCATTAAAAATGGTGTGGATCCTGCCCGACTGACTTATCGCGGATATGCTGCAACACAACCGCGTGTACTGGACAAGGATCTTGGCAGCTTTAAAAAAGGCGACATTCTGAATGATGCATTTATCAACAAACTGAAATCTACAAAACTCAAAGAAGAAGCGCACCAGCTTAACAGAAGAACGGAATTCAGGGTATTGCGAACCAATTTTGTTACAGGTCAATCGCCCATTGACAGTGTGAACCTGGATCAGCCTCAACAGGAGATTATCGAAAAAGGTGACACTACACCTGTAGAGAACCCCGACCAGGCAAAAAAGGTGGAGGTTAAAGAATCACCATCTCCCGATTCGTCCCGGACAGAAACCAAAAAATCCGGACCTGGAGAGATTTATGTTTGTAAAAAAGGTGATACATATACCTCTGTTGCAAAAGCCTACAGTATCACCACCCGTGACCTCAAAACACTCAACGCTTTGAAAAGCGAACCGATTCATGAAGGCATGGAGCTCAAAGTTGATATGAATGGCGATTATTCGGCCTTTGACAAGAAATTTTATGTGCTGGAAAAAGGTGAAACTTCCTGGAAAATTGTCGCCAAAAAACTGAACCTGAAAGAATCCGATCTGAAAAAACTCAATAAAGGAGTCAGCGATAATGATTTCCGTCCGGGCAAGCGCATCCGGACTGAAAAGTAGCCCGGATTGTCAATCAAAAGTGTTCCACTCACGACGAGAGGGACACTTTTTTCTTTTTCCTCCCATAACCGTTCATCACCCTGATATCATGAACCAGCAGGACAGATATAATGCAAGAGGTGTTTCGGCATCCAAAGAAGATGTGCATGATGCCATTCACAGCCTTGACAAAGGTCTCTTCCCCTCTGCATTTTGCAAGATTGTTCCTGATATATTGGGCGGGTCAGAAGACCATTGTGTAGTGATGCATGCCGACGGAGCCGGCACGAAGTCCTCTCTTGCGTATGCATACTGGAAAGAGACCGGTGATCTTTCGGTGTGGAAAGGCATTGCACAGGATGCCATTGTGATGAATACCGATGATCTGTTGTGCACCGGCGCGGCCGATAACATCCTGTTGTCCTCAACCATTGGCCGGAATAAGAAATTAATTCCCGGAGAAGTTCTCAAAGCAATTATAGAAGGAACGGAAGAGTTTCTTCAGATACTCAGGGAGAATGGTATCTCTATATTTTCCACCGGAGGTGAAACGGCTGACGTTGGCGACCTGGTGCGAACGGTAATTGTGGATTCCACCGTGACCTGCCGCATGAAACGGAGTGATGTAATCCGGAATGACAGCATCCGGCCCGGCGATGTAATCGTTGGAATGGCATCTTATGGAAAAGCCACCTATGAAACAGAATACAACAGCGGTATGGGAAGCAATGGACTCACTTCCGCACGCCATGACGTATTTCATAAATCTGTAGGTGACAAATATCCCGAGACCTTTGATCCGGCTACCGACCCCAGCCTGGTTTACTGCGGATCCAGATCCCTCACCAGCCTGACAGAGGTAGAATATATGGATGCATCAGGCAGGAAAACCGTGGAAAAAATAACTACCGGAAAACTTGTCCTTAGCCCCACCAGAACATATGCACCTGTCATTAGAAAAGTATTTAATGAGTTCCGCCAGGCAATTCATGGTATGGTTCATTGTTCCGGAGGGGGGCAGACCAAGGTAATGCGATTTGCAGGCAATCTTCATGTGATCAAGAACAACCTCTTTCCCATACCGCCATTATTCAGACTGATCCGGAAGGAAAGCGGTGCAACACTTACTGAGATGTACCAGGTATTTAATATGGGACACAGGATGGAAATTTACTGCCCGGAAAAAATTGCAGAAAATATCATTGCAATCGCCCGGGCCTTTAACATTGAAGCGAAAATCATCGGGTATTGTGAAGCTTCTTCCACACCAAAACTCACCATCCATACCGGAGAAAATACCCTGGAATATTCAGGAATATAATAAAATCAGAATCTGAATATGTTACTTGAAAAACTTCAGGCCATCCAATTACGTTTC
>JADZBN010000122.1 GCA_020852075.1 Bacteroidia bacterium | reverse complement strand
TTCTTCCTCATTGGTCTGGATCATTCCCAGCGGTTGCCTGGTAACTACTTTTTCTCCGGGACTAACATAAACCTCTTTCAGGTTCGAATAGAGTGTAAAATATTCGCCATGCTGAACCAATACCGCATATTTGTCCACAACCATTATCACCCTGAGTACCTTTCCGTCAAAAATTGCTCTGGCTTTTGCACCCGATGATGCGTTTATATCAATTCCGTTATTATTCACGGTAACATCTCTCCAAACCGGATGGGCATGCCTGCCGAAGGTACTGCTGATAAAACCATTGTCAACGGGCCAGGGCAACCGTCCTTTATTGTTTTCAAAATCCGAACTCAGCTTCTGTGCTTCCGGAGTGCGGAGCAACACCGACGCTGAAGGTGTTTTTTTCGAGGCACTTGCAGAGGTCGTTGACGCGGCCTTTTTTCTTGACGCTTCCTGGGCAGCAGCAATCTCCTGACGGATGATTTCTTCTATTTTAATGGCAAGTGCATGTTCCTGCCTTTGCTTTTTCTTCAGGTCGGCACGAAGTGTCTTTTCTTTTGAAGAAAGGTTGTTCAGCAGGGTAACCTGTTGGTTTTTCTCCCTGCTCAGATTTCTTTTTTCCTTTTCCCGGGCCGTAAGGAGCTGGCTCTTGTCATCGCGAACTGACTGAAGCTGCTGCTTCTTACCTGATAAGGAGTCCTGGAGCTGAACAATCAAATCCCGCTGATGCAGCCGGTATTCGCTCAACTGCCGCAGGTATTTCATACGCTTATAGGCCTGGCCGAAATCCGTTGCAGAAAAAATAAAGGTGAGTTTCCTGAATGCCGTCTGGTTTTTATAAGCATAAAAAAGCATTTCTGCATACTGCAGTTTCAATTTTTCCAGATTATCATTCAGGCTGTTTATGTCGCCGGTAACAGTTCCCAGATCATTATCTACCGACTGAATTTCACCGGAAATAGCCGAGATCAGTTGTTCCCTGTAATCAATTTGACGGTTGAGTGTAAGAAGCTGATTCAGTGATGCGGATTTATTCTTCTTCGTCTGGCTAAGCAGGCTGCTTGTGTATTCAATGTCTTTATGCAGGGCGCTTTTTTTCTTCTCCAGTTCCTTTTTGGACTGCCCCTGAACGGAAAGAACCGTTAAAAAAAGCAATATAATCAATGATACCCCCGAAAGGCAGGTGGAAACAGTCCCCTTTTTATTTCCCGTGGGAGAATTATATTTCAGCAGTATCAACCGGATCCCATTCATTCCAATCACCTGATAGATGTAACAGAGGGTTTTATAACGAAAAATTTACGGAAAAGTTATCCGTAAGAAGCCATCTTTTCCGACTTAAATATAGTATCCGGAACAGAGCACAGCAAATAAAATTTGTTAAAACCCGCGACAATAGCGGTTTTCGGAAGTATTCGGACTATTTCCTCTGGTATTTTTCAGGAATGGTAAATGGGAAGGAAATTTCTTCTCCCGATACAACTTTTGAATAACTGACTTTAATAATTACCGGAGAACTGGAACTGATGGTTACAATAAGCTGGGTAGGGTACAGATTTCCTGCAACGGGTATGAAATTCCGGTAGGTTGCCTCTACCCAGCGATTGAGCTTATCGTCGGTAATCCTGGAGCGGTTGATGCGGTAGTTTCCGTCTATCCAGAAGTCCTGGGTAATGGGCTTTGCGGGGTCTTTTTCTTCCAGAGACCTCCGGGATTGCCGTTTATTCATGGTGCTCA
This sequence comes from Bacteroidia bacterium, assembly GCA_020852075.1. GTDB lineage: Bacteria > Bacteroidota > Bacteroidia > AKYH767-A > 2013-40CM-41-45 > JADZBN01. Next base: position 16,463 of record JADZBN010000122.1, on the reverse strand, counting down.
GGATGACAAAAGGATTGTCCTCGTAAATGGATTTCAATTTTTCGGATTTTCTGTATGGAAAATAATTTCCGATGATTACTGCCTGAACCATTTCAAAATTCACGGGTGTTTTCAGCACCTCTTCCAGGTATTCAAAGCTCCTGACGGAATACTCCCTGTGAACCCGGTCGAGGATGATTAAACTGTCCTGCGTAATGAGTATCCGGACCGCTTCGATGCCGAGCATGGGAGTGATCGAAAGCCAGATGACGCTGTCCTTCCTCATCCTGATGTTTACATCAAAGGAATGCGTCTCGCCGGTTTTATCTGTAAAATCAACATCCGCCTTAGCCGTGAGCCACTCAAAATCAAATTGGTGCAACATCATGCTGTCAAAAACCTGAATGACACCGGCGCCTTTCAGCTTGACATCGGCCGGTGCGGTTTCCACTACCTTACGGGTACTTTTACACGCAAATAACAACGGAAAAACCACGAGCATACAGCACACGATTTTCCTGCCGGCAGAAAAAGATTTGGTTTGAACGGGGAAATTGATGTTGTCTGAAATCACCTGGTTGCCGGTTTCCCGGGCAGAAATATTCGTTGCCTGAGGCCTATTCAAAAAGTTTTTTTTCCTGGATTTTCTTATCAAGAAATTCGGATGCACCATCCCCTGCCGCTTTTGCTTTCTCCCAGAAATCAAGTGCCTTCAGAGTATCGCCGAGTTTGAACCAGACGTCACCCATGTGTTCCAGTAAGGTGGCATTGTCTTCTTTGGTTCCTGCAATGGCTTTTTCGATCCAGGTCCTGGCTTCCTTGTATTTGCCCTGCTTGTACATGATCCAGCCATAGGTATCCTGGTAAGACGGCTGGTCAGGCTCAATTTCATTGCTCTGTTTTGACATCTGTTCGGCCTTCTCAAGATGTTCGCCGCGCACGGACAGGTAGTAGGAATAATTGTTCAGGACGTTTGCATTCTTCGGATCCAGGGAAAGCGCCTTGTCATAGCTTTCGTCTGAATGGATATAATCCCGGAGTTCCTGGTATGCATCGCCAAGGCTTGCATAAAACTGGGCTTCCAGTTTGGGATTATCAACGATCATTTTAACACCGGAGTTCAGGGTGCTTACTGCTTCCTGGTATGATTTCTTCTGAATGCTTGCCACACCGTAGAAAAAATAGGAAACCGGCTGATCGGGAAACAGATCCATGGCCTGTTTACTGTCTGTAAGAAGACTGTCCCATTCCAGTTGCTGTGATTCCAAAAACATGATCTGACTGTACACTACAAAATCTTTTGACCCCAGATCCCGTGCCGCCTTATATTGTACCAGGGCCTCCTCAGGCTTTTCATCCTGGTTCAGAAAATCTCCATATACGGCATGTGCCCGGGATTCACTCGGATGTGCCTCAACCAGCAGTTTGCACATATCCATAGCCTGTTCTTTCAGCTCCGGGTGCAATTCAATGAGTGCATAATAGGAACTGAGGATACTGATTTTTGTATCAATGTCCAGGTCCTTGTTTTGAAATGCCTTCTTGAGTTCTTCAACCGACTTTTCTTTTTCTCCGTTACTCCTGTAATAATCGGCGAGTGAAAGATGTATGTACGGATTCTCGGGATCAATGGCAAGGATCTTTTTATAGGTCTCCAGTGCCTTATCCTTTTCACCCATTGACTGGTACACTTCGGCCAGCATGGCATACGATTGTGCATCCGACGGATTACTTTCAATGAGTTTCTGAAGTTCTGCAACTGCCTTGTCATTCTTATTCAGGGTCTGATACAGCCGGGCCTTCTGCATACTCAGGTCTTTCGAGATCCCCGCTTTTGCCTCCAGTTTGTCATATACTTTTATGGCATCCGCCGGTTTCTCTGCATAAATCAGCGCAGAAGCCCATTCATAATAATAATCAGTACGGTCAGGATAATCGTTTACCAGTTTTTCCAGAACTTCTGCGGCATCATTAAAGCGTTTGTTCTTTTCCAGAATATCCGAATACGACAGTGCATACCAGGGATTAAGCGGATCCAGTTTGTAGGCACTTTTACTGAAGAACAATGCGTCTGCGAATTTTTTTTGTTCTGCATAGATGTTGGAGAGTTCATACATCGAGGCAGCGTTATTCCGGTCTTTCCGGATGACTTCGGCAAACAGGTCTGCCGCATTGTTCAGATTCCCGAGAATTTTTTCCTTGTTCGCATTATAAAAAAGAAATGTCACGTCCGCCTTCTGGCTGTCGCTGAGCCTGCTTTCAGGCCCTGAAGCAGCAGGGCTGGTTCCGGTGGTTTTACAACCGGCAGAAATCAGGGCAATAACTGAAAAACAGAGAAGAATACGGTTCATTGGGACAGGTAGAGTTGGGAGGTAGGCCTGCAGATCCGGGCAAGGTCAGGCATGGGTGGAATAATCGCCCATGCTGAGTCGTTCCGGAGTATTGAAGAATTCTGCATGATGCCCTATCATGGAATTTTCAATGACGGCATTTTTTATGGATGTATGGTTTTGAACGATGGAATTGGCGATCACGCTATTCCGGAAATTGCAGCCGGGGCCTGCCGAAACATACGGGCCGATAACCGAATTGGTCAGCACTACCTGATCTCCGATATAGCAGGGCGGAATCACCACGGAGTTTTCCATTTTTACATTCGGGGAAATCAGTCCTTCCGGGTAATGGATTTCGATAACCCTCCTGTTGGTATGTACCGTTGCGTCCTTATTGCCGCAATCCAGCCACTCGTCCACCTTACCGGGAACGAACCGGATCCCTTTTTGTTTCATGTTCTCCAGCGCATTTGTCAACTGATACTCGCCTTTTTCCCGGACATTGTTATCAATAAGGTACTGCAATTCTTTTTTCAGATTCACTCCGTCACGGAAATAATAAATGCCAATGATTGCCAGGTCTGAAACGAAGGTCTGGGGTTTCTCGACAAAATCCGTTATTACCCCTTCCTGATTCACCATTACAACACCGAACATCCGCGGATCTTCAATCCGGTTGACCCATATTACCCCGTCACGCGAATCATCAATGGTGAAATCCGCACGAAAAAGAGTGTCTGCAAAAGCTACAATCACCTTACCGGTCAACGAATCCCCCGCGCATAATATTGCATGGGCCGTACCCAGGGGATTTTCCTGATAATAAATGCTGCCCCTTGCTCCCAGTCTGGCCGCAATTGCCGTTAAACTATCCTCCACTTCCATTCCGAAATCACCAACAACGAAAGCAATCTCCTCCACGGGTTCTTTGCAGACCTTGACCAGGTCTTCCACCAGCCATTGTACGATAGGCTTTCCTGCAACAGGTATCAGCGGTTTGGGAACGGTAAGGGTATGAGGTCTCATCCTCTTTCCCATCCCGGCCATTGGAACTATAATTCTCATATTATCCTGAAAATCTTAGGTAGAATGTATTATTATGCAATTACCTCCTGCATGGTTTCGCCGGATCTGTTTACCGTGTTCCGGTAGAGCCGAAGCCTCCCGAACCACGACCGGTTTCCTGCAGGGTCTCAACGGGTTCCCACTCTGAACGTTCATGCTTTCCTATCACCATCTGTGCTATTCTTTCTCCATCCTGAATGAGGAATGGCTCATTGCTCAGGTTGATGAGTATTACTTTAATCTCTCCCCTGTAATCAGCATCTACGGTCCCGGGAGCGTTCAGCACGCTGATTCCGTGTTTTAATGACAATCCGCTTCTCGGTCGGATCTGTGCTTCATAGCCTTCGGGCAATTCGATGAACAATCCTGTCGGAATCCCTGCACGTTCCATGGGGCCCAATGTTACCGCTTCACGAAGGCTCGCCCTCAGGTCCATTCCCGCCGAATGCAGGGTCTCATAGGCGGGAAGCGGATGAGAAGAAGTATTGATTACCCGGATTTTCATGTGCTTCGGTTCCCCCAGGGAAGGTTAACTTGAAGTGTATCGTATTTTATTGATAATTAATATATTACTTCTGAATCAGGAGCCGGATTCACCGCGAAGGTAACCAAATTTCCTCCTTTCGGTGAACCACACAACCAGAAGGAACAGGATCATCAGGCCGGAATTCACCAGCATGTGCTGGTTGACAGACAGGTTCAGCCATTCACCGGTGTAAACAGAAATGAAATACAGTATTAAGACGAATACGACATACTGAACAAATGCCTTCACATTATAGGGAACCCTGTACACCTTCTGGCCATAAAAGTAAGACAGCACCATCATGAAGGCATAACTGATCAATGTCGTCCATGCGGCGCCCATATAACCCAGGGGCGGTATCAGGAGAAAATTGAAAACGAGTGTCAGCACGGCACCGGCCAGTGAGAGCCATGCCCCCCAACGGGTACGGTCAGACAATTTGTACCATATAGAAAGGTTCAGGTAAACCCCCAGGCACAGGTTGGCCATCAGCAAAACCGGAACTACCTTCAGCCCCGAACGGTATTCTTCACCTATAAATACTTTTACAATGTCCATATAGAGCATGATACCAAGAAAAATCAGGGAGCAGGTAATCACAAAACCGTGCATCACCTTAGCATAGATTTCCTTTGCATCCGGTTTACCGGCGTGTTGAAAGTAAAAGGGTTCTGCTGCATACCGGAAGGTCTGTACAAAAAGCGTCATAAGAATACTGAGTTTGTAACATGCGCCGTAGATACCAAGCTGCGCCATGGCCGTTGATTTATCCTGCAGCAGGAAAGGAAGTAGAATCCTGTCCAGTGTTTCATTGATCATCCCCGCAAACCCGCCAATCATCAGGGGGAATGCATAGAACACCATCTGTTTCCAGAGTTTTCTTTCAAAACCGGCTCCCAGGCCTCTCATTTCCGGAATCAGTAGCAGCAGGGTAAGCAGGCTTGAAATGAAATTAATGATGAATACATAGCCCACTCCGGTTTCCGGCTTGTACACCAGGGAAAGCCATTCGCCCGCCTGTCCGGTCTTCGCCAGTTCGGGGCATACCAGGAGAAAGAAGAAATTCAATCCAACATTCACGGCAATACCCGCTATCCGGATGAATGCAAATTTCCGGGCCTTATTTTCCTGCCTGAGTTTTGCAAAGGGAATGGCAGAAATGGCATCAAAGGCAATAATACAAGCAAACAAGGATACGTAACGGGACATGTCTGCTGCATTGACACCATCATAGGTCATGGATGCCGCTATGGGTCCGGCAAAAACAATTATTCCGAGAGAGAGCGTCAGGGAAGTTCCAAGAATGGAAAGAAGGGCGGTCGAAAACACCCTGGAATTTTCTTTTTCCGACTGAAAAAATCTGAAAAATGCTGTCTCAAGGCCATAGGTGTACAACACATTCAGAAAGGATGCATAGGCATACAACTGGGTGACCACACCGTATTCGCCCGCGTGGAAAACCCTGGTATAGAGAGGAACGAGAAGATAATTGAGCAATCTTCCCAGTATGCTGCTCAGCCCGTACACGGCTGTCTGTCCAACCAGTTTCCTGATAATACTCAAGGTGATTCAGGCTGTGATAAATTGAGAAACATTCATTTTTCGAAACATCCTTAATCCCGAACGAAATTCAAAAGTGAAAATTCCCTTTAATGAATTACCACAAATGCATCAAAATTTTTCAAAGGTGCTTCGTGTATATCCATCCCGGATACAGATGCCCCCGGAGGGCCATTGCTGCACCACAACAGAAACTGCTCAATGGTTTCAGCTTCACCTTCTGCTTCCACAAAAACCGTATTGTCCGGCAGATTCCTGACGGTTCCCCTTACTCCGAGAAGGTCGGCCTGGCGTTGGGTACTGGCCCTGTAAAACACCCCCTGAACGCGGCCATGGATTATGATGGTAATTCCTCTCACCGTGTTGTATTCATTTTCCGGTTCAGCCTATTCTGACTGATGTCATCGAAACAGAACCCATTACAGTTTTATCATTAAAAAATGACTGGTTTTCGTTTTTTCTCTTTAATCCCAGAATATAAAGTAAGGGAAGGTAATGATCGGGTGTTGGAATTGCAAGGCCGGCTCCGGCTCCCAGGTTCTGGTAATTCACCAGCCGGTTGTGTTCTTCCTTCAGGATGAGTTGCTTGAATGTTTCATTCATCTGCAGTGCCCAGTCGTAACCGAATTCCGGTTCTTCCGATTTTTCCCATGCAATCATTCGCAGGTTATGCACCATGTTCCCGCTGCCGATAATGAGGACTCCTCGCTTTCTGAGGTTATACAATTCAGATCCCAGTTCATAATGGAATTGAGGATCTTTCGTATGGTCAATACTCATCTGCAGTACGGGGATATCCGCCGAGGGATACATGCGCCTTACCACCGACCATGTTCCATGGTCAAGACCCCATTCATGATCCAGGCCAACCGGAGTCTTGTGAACCATTCCGGCCGTTTCACCGGCAAGCTCTGCATTTCCCGGCGCCGGGTATTGCACATCATAAAGAGCCTGCGGAAACCCACCGAAGTCATGGATGGTTTTGGGCTGATCCATTGCCGTAACCCAGGTTCCGCGGGTGAGCCAGTGGGCAGAAATACACAGTACGGCAGCGGGACGGGGAATTTCGGTACCTGCCTTCTTCCACCGGGCAGAAAACTCATTGTCCTCGATGCCATTCATGGGAGAACCATGACCGACAAACAACACGGGCATCAGGGAACCGTCTTCCGGAAATCCGGATGCCAGAGATCTAACATTGCCGAGTACAGTCATAGCAGTACCAAACGAAAAAAGCCCGATAAATTTTTTTCTGTCCATCCCTTGCTACCGGAAACAGGAAATGAGCCTATCGCTCTATCGTGAAAAAACAGGTTTTCTTTTTTCCAGAAAAGCTGCGACGCCCTCCCGGAAATCATCCGTACCGAAACATTTTCCGAATTCTTCTGTCTCTTCCGCAAATCCGTCCACTCCTTCTTTAAAATATGCATCCACACAATGTATTATTCCGGCAATGGCCCTGGGTGACTGCAAACTGATTTTACGGATCATTTCGCGGCATTTAGGAATCAGTTCCTCTCCTTTGGTAACATAGTTGACAAGTCCGAGACGGTTTGCTTCGGCAGCATCCATCATATCGGCAGTCATCAGATATTCCATCGCCTTGCCTTTTCCTATCAGTTGTACCAGGCGTTGGGTGCCGGCATATCCGGGAATGAGTCCCAGTTTGACTTCCGGCTGGCCAAATTTTGCATGGTCCGCTGCCAGCCTGAGATGGCAACTCATGGCTAATTCACATCCTCCGCCAAGGGCAAATCCATTCACCGCAGCAAGGACGGGCTTAGGGCAGGTTTCAATACTTTTAAAAACCTGGTGACCTGCAGCACTCAATTTCTTTCCCTCCTCCACCGAGATACCGGTAAATTCCGCTATATCCGCTCCTGCAACGAACGCTTTCTGGCCCGAACCCGTAAGGATGATTCCCAGAATGGAAGAATCACCCGCACCCTGTTCAATGGCAGCACCAATTTCGCGGATGGTTTCCCTGTTTAATGCGTTCAGTTTGTCGGGCCGGTTTACCGTTATGGTCATTATACCATCGGAAATATCAACCAGCAGATTGTTGTATATGGTTTTATTCATAGTCGTGTGCGATTGATGTAAGATCGTATTCATAATTCAGAATTTTCTGCGCCGGGCAGTCTCCGTCCTGATGTATTCCACCAGGTCACTGGTGCCGGTGCCGGGGGGAAAGAGTTTTCCCACACCCAATGCCGAAAGTTCTTTCATATCCTCATCCGGGATGATTCCCCCGCCGGTCAGCAGGACGTCGTTCATCCCTTTCTCCTTTAACAACTCAATGAGTTTCGGAAATACCGTCATGTGGGCACCGGAAAGAATACTCACGCCAATTACATCCACATCCTCCTGAAGGGCGGAATTGACAACCATTTCAGGAGTTTGCCTCAGGCCGGTATAAATCACCTCCATCCCCGCATCGCGAAGAAATGAGGCCACTACCTTTGCACCACGGTCGTGTCCGTCAAGGCCGATTTTAGCTATAAGTACTCTGACAGGTCTGGGCATACATCGGGCGGTATCCGGATTATTATAAATGTATAATTCCGGTTTCAGGATATGAGTGAAATTCCAAAGATAAATGTTTTCTCCACATGATTTCGTCAAAACCGGGCAAGGCAATTGCTGGAAGAAGGTTCATCCATGGATTGATTTCACCCAACGATGTAATTACCGGATCCGGAAACAACAGAAATCAAACAGCAACCTCCGGGCAACATGATACCTTCCGAAAGGAAGAGGTACTGTTATTCGTCAACCCTTCTGACCTTAGCATCCTGACATTATAATTTCACAGGGAGGTAATTTCCGCTCCGGGGTATTATTAAAAATTCCGTTTTATTTCATTTCATGTAATGACGGAAAATGCAGAAAGAAGGTTGTACCTTCTCCGGGTGTTGTCTGGTACCAGATTTTTCCCTGTGAATTTTCCACCATGTTTCTTACGAGGGCCAGGCCAAGCCCCATACCTCCCGACTTGGTCGTAAAATTCGGCCTGAAGATTTTATCTCTTTGATCTTCGGGGATTCCTGTTCCGTTATCCCTTATGGATACCGTCCAGCCATCATCGTCATTGCCCGTCATCGAAACATAAATTGCCCCTTTTCTTGTTCCGGGTATGGCCTGAATGGCATTCCGGAGGAGGTTTGAAAAAATCCTGACTACGTAATCCTTGTCTGCAAAGATTTTTCCGGACTGGCCGGGGATTTCAAGTCCGATTTCAATTCCCGGTGTTTTTCTAAACAGGTCAACGGTGGACTGCAACGCCTCTCCCAGATCCATATTCTCCTTTTTTGCAGGAGGCATTTGTGCAAAGTTGCTGAATTCAGAGGCAATGCCCGATAAAGTATCAATCTGGTCAATCAGGGTTCTGGAAAACCTGCGTATCATCTCCTCTCTTTCTCCGGGGTTTTCGTCATATACCCGCTGCAGGTGCTGGACCGACAATTTCATGGGTGTCAGAGGGTTTTTGCTTTCATGGGCCACATGCCGGGCCATTTCCCGCCAGGCAGACTCCCTTTCGCTTTGGGCCAGCCGGCTGGCGCTGTCGGAAAGTTCATCTACCATACGGTTGTATTCCCGTACAAGCTGCCCGATTTCATCCGATCTTTTATAATTGATTTTTTCATTCCTTTTGCCGAGGCGGATTCTGCCCATCCGTTCCTGAATGAGCAGAAGGGGTTTGGTGATCCTGCCCGAAATAATAAGGGTGACGAAAACCGTCAGCGCAAGCAGCAGTACATATATATTCATCAGGGCAGAGAGGAAGCCGGAAATCTCATGGTTCAGTTCATTTTGTTTTTCAAAATAAGGGAGGTTCATATACCCTGTTATATTTCCCCGGGAATCAGTAAATGGTGCATAGGCTGAGATATAGTGCAGCATGCCCGCTTTTTCCGGATGTATATATTGGGTCCTGCCTCCGGAGCGGATTTCATAAAATGCTTCGGGATTCATCCTTCCTGAAACGATATTCTGTTCGAAAATTTTCGGCTGGGAAGAATAAAACAACCGCCCTTGTTCATCAAACAGGTTAAAATCAATGTTCAGATTATTTACAAGACGGTTCAGTACCGCATTCATCTGCGAGGGAGATGCTTCAGACAGGGGTTTCTGAAAACCCACCGTGTTTCCGATAAGAAACCACAACCCATTCACCTGACCGCTGATGCTCTTCCGCTGGTCGGATGAGTACTTGCTGAAAATGTAAATCACCGTTCCGGTTCCGGTGAGCAGGAATGAAAGTACTACCAGTAATATCACCGAAGACTGAATGCGCTGGGTCAGGTTGAACTGGAACCTGCCGTACCGGATCAATCTGTAAGGAAGGTACAGCAATCCGGAGAGGATACAGAAAAAGGCAAATATCCAGGAAAACAGGGTGAGAATGTAAAATGTGTTATCCTTCGGCTTGCTCACCACAATCAGCGTATCGGCATCAGGATGGTAGGAAAGGTGACTGTAGCCTTCAAAATCCGTAAATGAATAATCTTCCCCACGGTTTCCATTTTCAAAATCACGCGGTGTAAATGCGTAGGCATAGCTGCCGAATTCATATACCAGGGATCCGTGGGAATACCTGGCGAAGGAATAATCCTCCATTCCTCCCGGTTCCCGCCCCGAACCACTGATGAACAACTCGGGAAAACCTTTTTCCGACTGGAAAAATTTTGCATTCATTTTAAGGACGAGTGTCCCTGAATGTCCGGTGTCGGAAAGATCAATGGGCAAAATCGCCAGGTACGAAAGCCTCCCTCCGGCATTGGTGAGATAATACAGATGTGCCGTACCCGCCTCTTTTCCCGAAGTACGCGCGAGGTAATAATACGACTCAAGCCCGGTCGTATCCTGATTGGAATGAAAGGGCTGCTCCAGCGCATTGAACAGTTCAGTCTCGGTTTCAAACTTGGCAAGATATCCCTGGAAATATTCAGAAGAAATCCTGACCTGCAGGGAAGCGGCTGCCGCAGAATCTCCGGTGATCGCTTTAGCCAGAACCGGATCCCTCTCAATTTTTTTTTCGGCTTCTTCAAAAAGATACTCCGCTACATGATCCTGCCTGGAATCTGCTTTCTGCGCAAGCAACTTCCTGTTTTCATGCTCCCTGGCCTTTGTCAGCAGCCAGATCTCCCCGGTAAAATAAAACGCAGTTACCAGAAGGAAGATTACTGCTGACCGGAACCGGAGTTGCCTGCCGGAAAAAATTTTGTTTAGGGAGGATAGCGTCAGAAATATGGCTATCAATATGAGTCCGATACATAAAAAGACAATAAAGGTATAGATGCCCAGTCCCGAAATATTTCCCACATTAAAATCTATCCTGCTGTTGATCACCAAACCCCTGATTAGGAAATGCAGGCCGGTACCAAGTACCAGGATGGCTGCAGGCAGTACCATCGTCTTTCCCTTGCGGATGACGGGCCTGGCTGCGGTATAAAATAATAATCCATAGGATATAAAAAGGACTGCATTCAGCAATAAATCACCCAGGGAGTTGAACAGAAAGGAACTGGCATAATTCCTCGGGCTGAACAGTTCTGTATTATACAGGTCGCAGGGAAATTTCCAGAAAAGCATGGCCAGCCTTATGGCAGGAGGTAACAACAGGATGATCCCCGCCATCAGTCTGTTTTTTCGGATCAGGCTATACCCCAACGCGATACATCCATACAAAAGCAGCAGCCAGGCCAGAAGGTACAGCCAGGAGCCCGCATCAAATTTCTGAAACAAGGAAGGTGGCGCGTATTTTAGTCTGAATATTTCCCTGTGATCGGGAGCATGGAACCCAATACCATCGCTACCATCCGAAACCTGAAAATCACCAAGGCCGAGGCAGGGATTAAAACCGTTTTTCAGGTATCTGTTTTCGTATGTATAATTATGCCTGATGAGCATAAGTCCGGCAACCGTCCGGCTGCCTGCCCGGATGCTGTAACTGTAAAAGGTTCCATTGGCCAGTTGTAAAATTCCCTGAGTTCCTGCATGGAGGGCTTCTGCGCCGGTAAAGACCGGTTCATTATCAGACCAGAGAACGATCCTGCTGTTTTGGATCAGGTAATAGCTAAACCCAAGGGAAGAGGATTCGTGCTGTCTGAAAAATTCAAGCACTTCTGCCTCCGATTGTTTGGCAGCCAGTTGAAGCAGGTTTTCCTGAAGTTCCCTGGCAGAAGTTGTAAGAATTTCTTCAGCTCTTGTTACTTCTCTGACAGGATTTCCCCGGAAGGCAATCTGGTAAAATTCCACTCCGGCAATCAATAGAATGGAAAATAAAATTGCAAAAACCGGAGATATTTTGGTCATTGTTCCTTCCTTGATGGAATATGAAAAGGCATACGCCCTTAATTTATCTGTGTTTCATATACCGGAGTGTGGTACGTACCGGCTGCCACCACTTGTTCCGGAAAATACTATTTACAAATGTAGTCAACCATTCCAAACCAGGTACCGATCATTGCCGGGAAGGGCATTCTGACAGTACGCCTCCAAACTTTTTTTGCAGGGTATATATCTCAAAAAGGGCATGTGAAGAATTGAATGTAAATGGAAGAATGTCAACAGTAAGGGAAAAATCAATTTCATGAGTATGGGGGTACTTCAAAAATTCCGAAAACATTCATCCGGGGGGAAGGGCAACTTTATTGTGTCCCGGTCTTTCTTTTACCGTCTTTTGCTGAACAGTCAAAAGGAATCCGGAAGTATTTCAAAACGGATATCTCAACGTGTAACGGAAGCAGTTGCTGATTATAATCTGATGTATTGGTATTCCCGCCATGCTGTTTAACTCACTGGCATTTCTTTTCTTTTTCCCGGTAGTAACCATCGGCTATTTCCTGCTTCCTCACCGGATCAGATGGAGCTGGTTGCTGCTTGCCAGTTGTTATTTTTATATGTTCTTCAAACCGGTATATATCCTGATCCTGTTTTTCACCATTGCGGTAGATTACGGTGCGGGTATCTGGATAGAAAAAAGCCGGGATAAAAAAAAAAGAAAGCTGCTGCTGATTGCAAGCATCATCGCAAATACAGGCGTCCTTGCATTTTTTAAATATTACAATTTCATCAACACGGTTATCGGCGATGCGTTGGGTATTCCCGATCATTCAGGTCTTTTCCCGGCACTGAACATCCTGCTTCCTGTAGGCCTCAGCTTTCATACGTTTCAGGCCATGAGTTATACCATTGAAATATACCGTGGAAGGCAGCAAGCCGAAAGGCATGCCGGTTATTATGCATTGTATGTAATGTTTTATCCCCAGTTGGTTGCCGGCCCTATCGAACGCCCCTATCAGTTGTTGCCGCAACTCCGTGAGAAGCACTTTTTTGACTATGACCGCATCAGTTCCGGTTTACGGAGAATGCTCTGGGGCTTCTTTAAAAAAATGGTTATCGCAGACAGGTTGTCTGTAATTGTAAACACGGTATTTGCCCATCCCGGAGAGTATCACGGCTTTCCGGTACTGTGGGGTGTGATTTTCTTCTCCATACAGATTTATGCTGATTTCAGCGGATATTGTGATATCGCTCTGGGGTCAGCCCGTGTTATGGGTTTCAACCTGATGGAAAATTTCCGCTTCCCCTATTTCAGCAGATCCATACGTGAGTTCTGGCAACGCTGGCACATTTCACTTTCAACATGGTTCAGGGACTACGTCTATATTCCCATGGGGGGAAACCGGCAGGGGGGCTTTCGCGGAATTTTTAACATTATGATTGTTTTCATGATCAGCGGCCTGTGGCATGGCGCCGGCTGGACTTTCGTCGTCTGGGGTGCGATTCATGGAATACTGCTGCTCGTTACCAGGGCATGGCCGTTTCCGATACCGGCATGGGCAGGAAGGCTGGCAACATTTTTTTCGGTAACCCTGGCCTGGATTTTTTTCAGGGCATCAACTTTCAGTGATGCCATAACACTGCTTAAAGGTATCATTCCTGTACCCGGTGTTGGTTTCATAGGAATACCGGTCATCAGCACCGCCTCCTTCGTAACAGTATGGCTGCTCATTTTCCTCCTGCTGGTTGCGGAATGGAATATATTCAGAAGGAACGATCGTGAAGGATGGCTGAATGTTGCCGTGGGAAGGACCGGAAAATATGCCATTAACCTGGCGCTGATCCTTGGCCTGTTGCTGTTCGGAGTATTTGAAGAACAAAGTTTCATCTATTTCCAGTTCTGATATGTCAAAGATCCTGAAGCTATACCTGGAAATACTCATCCTCCTTGGCATCACAGCCATCCTGTTTCTGTCAGTGGACAGATACTATGCGGGATGTGAGACCGGAGCGGATCAACTGATGAAAGAATTCAGAAAGTCTGAGCATTCAGCCGTACGACTGTTTATCGGAAATTCACACACCCTGGCACTATCCCTGGCAGCGGACAGGCTGGAGCCCGGAAGTTCGGTTTCCTTTGCCTTCGGTGGGATGGACCTGTTTAATTCCTACGCCCTGGTGCGCAAATATTTAGACAGTGTTCCCTGCCTCAGGTATGTCTATATAGGTATTGACGAAGAATGGCTTGGATACAACCAGACCGAAAGCAAAACGGAATATGTAAACCGGTCCCTGTACAGGTACACAGATACCCTGTACAATCATTCACTCAGTAACCGGCTGCTGGCATCAAGCAATTTTTTCAGATCGAACCGCAACCTTGATTTCCTGTTCGCTCCCGGCAGGTCAAAAGTAAACCTTCAGAAAATGGTAAACGGGATCTGGTATCCGCCGGACGACACCATTGAATGCAGACAAAGAGCGATTGAACATTCCAGTCTCCGGTTTAATCCGTCTCTTGTTTCCGAAAACTTACACCTGCTGAAATCCATTTGTGAAATAGTTCGTGCACGTGGTATCCGCCTGTGTCTTTTTTATTCTCCAAAACGCAGTTGTTATATGAAGTACAGGGACAAGAAGCTCATGAATCCGGTTGAAGTTCGTCTTGAGACCTTTATTTTGGAAAATCAAATTCCGTATATCCGCAACGTGGATGTTGCTGCTGTTCCGGACACTCTTTTTTCCGATCCGGACCACCTGACACCCGAAGGCGCTGCATGGTTCTTAGTGAAACTGATTACAGACAATGAAAAGGCAAAAACGGGGCTACAGTAATTTTTCAATCACTGCCGGATAATACCTGTATTCCAGTTCGTGCGTTTTAGTGGCAAGAGATTCCGGCGTATCATTTGTGGAAACATGACAGGCAGCCTGAAAAATAATTCCACCTTCATCAAAATTTTTATTTACATGGTGGATGGTGATACCTGATATGGGCGATTTGCTTGCGATAATCATGCGGAACACGTGTTCCCCATAAAAACCCTTGCCGCCAAAAGCGGGAAGGAGGGCCGGATGGATATTGATGATCTTTCCTTCATAGTTCTTTAGGATCGCTTCGGGAATCAGCCAAAGAAATCCTGCCAGGACAATGAGATCCGTCTTACGCTGCAACAGGATATCCGGAACCCTGGCCGAACGGAACTCCTCTTTGTTAAACAATATCACTTCAACACCAAGCCGGGTTGCCCTTCCGGTTACTCCCGCCGATGGATTATTGCAGTACACCGCATCCACCCTTGCACGGGAATGGTGTTGAAAATACCGGATAATATTTTCGGCATTTGTTCCGGAGCCGGAAGCAAATACGGCGATTTTTTTCATTGCCTTTTAAATAATTTTCTCTTGTATCAGATTGTCCCTTACATCTTAACAAACTTCCCTGTCATGGACTTGTTCTTTTCGTCTGTGATGATAATTATATAAATTCCTGCGGGAAACCCTTCCATATTCATGGAAAATCTTTCTTTTGTAACAAGCGAAACAAATATCGTTTTTCCGGTAGTGTTTTTTATTACGAGCAGGTATTTTCCTGTTTCCGGAAGAGTGAAATGTAACTCCGAGGCAACAGGATCCGGATAGAAAAATATTTCATCACGAATGCCATTTGTAAAATTATTTACTGATGTAAGAGTACCTGAGAGTGATGGCATTGTATCCAACTGCAATTGCCATCCGTTGTTGGTGCAGCAACCCGAATATGCCCCGCGGAATGACCAGCTATAAGTGTCTCCGTTAAAATCTTTTCCCCAGTCTGTGAATGCCTGGAAGAGCGTGTCTGGGGTTGTCGTGCCGGTGAGCTTCCCGCTTTGCGGATAAAGATTTAACGTGCTGAGCGTAGTTGTGGCAGAAAGGACATAAGTACCTGCGTTGGCATAAGAATCTGTTATGTTGTCCATACTGTCTGTAAAGTTGGTGATGGGAGCAGTAGAAAATACTGCATTGGCATAACAATATTGCCGGTAGGAAGTATTGGGATTATACAAACGGATCCCGCCTGAAGAATTTGCAACCCACACGGTATTGTGAAATATTTTTATGTCACGGGGCTGAAAACCATTTTGGGCAGTAACATAGACTGCACGAAATCCGGAAGGGTCGGAGTGGTTCACAAAAATGTTTTCATACAGTGCCGTATTGCCTGTTACCTGCAACAGCGCTTCATCCGGATTCTGGTAAAAAAAGTTCCCGTAAATCTCATAGTAATCATCCGAGCCCGGACCCGTTGAGGGAAAAGCCCCTACCAGTACATTCGGCCGTGCGCTGCCGCCGGTTGCACCATTACTCTCCTTACAAAAAACATTATACCTGATGGTGGTTTTTCCGTTTACATTGGTTCCGGGATAATTGTCGCGGACGGTATCAGTCTGATGTTTTATTTCCATGTTATATCCCACCGTATTCATAATAAGATTGTATTCAATTAGGCCGTTTACAAATGGTTTGTCGCCATTTGAGTTGCCGAGGTAAAGACCGGTACCCGCACCAATGATAATGTTCTTACGGATTATCCAATTCCAGGCATGGCATTTTGTACTGATACCTACAAGCTGCTGGTCCGCCCCGTAGTGGATAATGTTCAGGTATTCCAGGGTGATGTGATGTGCCCAGTTTCCTGCTGTTCCCTCCCCTTTCACGGCATCCACCATAAG
>JADZBN010000121.1 GCA_020852075.1 Bacteroidia bacterium | reverse complement strand
ATGAAATCAATAATATGACAGTTTATAAGTACAAGATTATCAATCGTGCTTCACAGGTTCTGAGTCAGACCTATTTCGGTGCATGGATTGATCCGGATCTTGGCAATGCCTTTGATGATTACGTGGGATGTGATGTGAAACGCGGACTGGGGTATTGTTACAACGGGGATGCTGACGATGACGGAGCCCTGGGTTACGGCCTGAATCCTCCTGCAGTGGGAGTGGATTTCTTTGAAGGCCCCCTGGCAGATCCCAATGACGGCATTGACAACGATCGCGACAGTATAGTGGACGAACCCGGCGAGCAGATCATCATGGCAAAATTCGTGTACTACAACAACGACTTTTCCAATATCGGGAATCCTTCCACCACCCAGCATTATTATAACTACATGAGAGGTATCTGGAAAGATGGTTCTCCACTCGTGTATGGAGGAACCGGTTACCAGACATCCGGTGCAGATTCCTGCGACTTTATGTTTCCGGGAGATTCCGACCCCAATCACTGGGGTACCAAGGGGATCAATCCGGGATTTGACTGGTCGGAGGTCAATCCGCTTCCGGGAGCACCACCCAATCAACCGGATGACCGGCGCTTCCTTCAGTCTTCAGGCCCCTTCACACTGCAGCCGGGAGCCATCAACTTCATTACCACCGGCGCCGTTTGGGCCAGAACCTCTTCCGGCGGTCCGGTTGCTTCCGTAAAACTGGTCCGGCTTGCGGATGACAAGGCACAAATCCTGTTTGACAACTGCTTTAAGATTGTGGATGGACCGGATGCACCTTCTATGACCATCCGGGAACTCGATAAGGAACTGATTCTTTCCATTATCAATCCTGTGGGATCGAATAATTACAAAGAGCAATACCGGGAAAAAGATCCTGCCGTCACCGGCTCTCAGTCCTATTTCACTTTTGAAGGGTATAAAGTATATCAGCTCGCAAACGGATCCGTGGCAACCACAGACCTGAATAATGCGGATAAAGCCAGGCTGATAGCCCAGTGTGACATTCAGAATGGCGTAGCCCAGATCATTAACCAGTATTTCCAGCCGGATCTGAATGCTTTTTTACCGGTTGAAGAAGTAAATGGCGCCGATAAAGGACTTCGCCATACCTTCCGTGTTACCACGGATGCATTCGCCACTGGAGATGCGGGTCTGGTGAACCATAAGACGTATTATTTTATGGTTGTTGCCTATGCCTACAACCCTGATGAGTCCATCTTTGATCCGTATGTGGAAGGCCTTGGCAAACCTTACCTGCAAGGGAGAAGAGGGTCTGGAGGCGGGGCCGTTGAGGTATATACAGCAATCCCTCACAATCCCGCACCCGAAGCAGACGGACTGGTATTAAATACCATGTATGGTGACGGACCGGAAATAACACGTGTAAACGGGGTAGGCAATGGTTATATCATCGGATCCGACAGGAAAACCATGGATATTAAACAATCTCAGATCAACGAGGTGATATTCAGTCAGGGATTAAATGCTTTACCATACCCGACCTATGACCGTGCCCGTGGCCCTGTTGACATCCGTATTTATGATCCGCTGAAGGTACCTTCTGCCGATTTTGATCTGTGGTTTACGGATACCGTTACTTCCAGTGGCAGGTGGGTACTGAAAAACAATGTGACCGGAGAAACGGACAGCTCGGAAAAAACCCTGGAATTCCCCTATGATCAGTTATTCCCTAAATACGGGTTCTCCATCAGTGCCACGCAGGTTCCGGGTCCGGGTGACTACCAGGCGGGAGGAAACGGATTTGCCGAAGGGAACAGAATTTTTGGGGATAATAACAAACGCTGGCTGACAGCCATTGCAGATCAGGACAATATCGGGTCATTTAACTGGATTCTGTCGGGCACGAACACATCCACATCACCATCGGACTGGCAGAATATTGATAATTCTGAATTTTATGAAAAAGTAATTGGCGGTACCTACGCTCCCTACCGGCTGGTACGTTACCAGATTGATACCAATGGAATTGTACCGGCTGCCTATTGGGACGGAGGATTGTCGCAACGAAATGGTGATGAGATATTTCACCTTCTGCCAAGTGTTGACATTGTTTATACTCCGGATAAGAGCAAGTGGAGCCGTTGTGTGGTATTTGAAGCCGGGATGAAACTTACCAAGGCGGAAGGCAGGCAGGTTCAGGATTTAATCCGCCTCCATCCTTCCTGGGATGCGTTATCCAACTCTTACAGCACTGTGGATTCAGGATACAGTTATTTCCCCGGCTATGCCATAAATGTTGAAACCGGTGAACGGCTGAATATTGCCTTCTCAGAAGAGAGTTATCTGTGCCCCGACAGCGGCTTTGCCGGCCAGACCGGTGCCGATATGAAGTGGAACCCAACCTCCACCCTGTTCAATGACGAGGGAAGGTTTATCGGTGGAGGTAAACACTGGATTTATGTGTTTGGTAACACTCAGTTGGTGCGTCCGGCAACTTCAACGGATACCAGTCATACGACTGCCTACGACGGGTGCCAGTACATCCACGACCAGTTATGGGGAATTCCCAATACGAATGGAACCATATCGGGAACCAATAAAGTAAAAATCAGGGAGGTATGGAAAAACTGTATCTGGGTGAGTACACCCATACTTGCAGCCGGCCAGGAATTACTCAGTACAGATGTCAGGGTCCGGTTACGTGTTGCCAGGCCATACCGTCAGCTTCAGTTTGATGCAAATTATAACTGGAACAATTATTATCCCTACTATAAATTCAGTACCAGCAGTCTGGTCGGGAAGACCAACCAGTTGGAAACTGCCAAATCAGCGCTGGACCTGATCAATGTGGTTCCTAATCCCTATTATGCCTATTCCGGCTATGAAACCAACCAGTTGGATAACAGGGTAAAAATTGTGAACCTGCCTTCAAAATGTACTGTCAGCATTTATACTCCCAACGGACTTCTTATCCGCAAGTACAAGAGGGATGTGGGTAATGACAATACGGACGGAAGCATCTTCCCGGATTTCAACCAGGAAACTGCCCTTGACTGGGATTTGAAAAATTCGGCAGGTGTACCGATTGCAGGAGGTATGTATATTATCCATGTTGAAGCCCCCGGCATTGGGGAAAAGACCATTAAATGGTTTGGTGTACTCCGCCCCCTGGACCTGGATACATTCTGATACCTGATACTCAATTAGCAGCGAAAAACAATACATATGAAAAACCATTTCAGCAGCGGGAAGATTCTCACAGGCTTGACAGCCTTACTGTTTCCTGCATTCGTGTTCGCAGGAAATCCCGATCGTGTGGGTCAGGCCGGCGCTACCGAATTGCTCATTAATCCCTGGGCACGTTCATCGGGCTGGGGAGGTGCAAATTCAGGCTCGATCGGAGGTCTTGAGGCCATGTTCCTCAATGTGGCAGGAACCGCCCACACCCAGAGAACCGAGGCGATATTTGTTCACACCACCTATCTGAAAGGGGCAGATATAGGAATCAACAATTTCGGTATAACCCAGAAAGTCGGTGAGTCTGGCGTTTTGGGAGTATCCATCATGTCTATGGATTTCGGAGATATTGAGGTTACCACGGTGGATCAACCGGAAGGCGGATTGGGAACCTTTTCACCCCAGTATATAAATATTGGACTATCCTATGCAAAGGTGTTTTCCAATTCCATTTACGGAGGTATGCAGATAAAACTGGTGAATGAAAATATCTCCAACGTGGGAGCAAGCGGTATTGCGCTGGATGCAGGTATCCAGTATGTGACCGGAAATAATGAGGACAGAAACAATATCAAATTCGGTATTGCATTGAAAAATGTCGGAACCCAGATGAAGTTTGGTGGCGACGGACTCAGCAGCCGGGCAAATAACAATGCAGGTACCTACCAGCTTACCATTGAATCCCGTTCCGCAGAGTTTGAAATTCCTTCGCTGCTGAATATCGGGGCAACTTATGACTTCGATCTGGCAAAGGACCACCGTATTTCGCTGGCGGCCTCATTTACCTCCAACAGCTTTTCCAACGACCAGTACACTGCCGGCCTGGAATATGCCTTTAAAGAAATGTTTATGATCCGTGGAGGCTATACCTATGAAAAGGACATTACCGACGACAATCTCAGAACAACGGTTTATACCGGACCTTCAGCCGGCCTGACCATTGAAATGCCCCTGGGAAAAAGCGGAAAAAAATTCGGTATTGATTATTCCTTCCGCGCAACCAGTCCTTTTGATGGTGTGCATTCGTTTGGTGGTAAATTCACTCTTTAAACAGCGGTCAACACCCCTTTATGCTGCTCCTGTTATAGCATAAATATCAAAAAAATCATCTCTCCGCCACCCGTTGATAACGGAAAGCATCGGGAAACAGGGGAGGAGGATGATAAATCGGTTTTTAATACATCGTTTTTTCCGTAAAAAGTCCGTATATTTGTAATTGAAACAAGACCCTTTCGCCGCGGTCTTGTTTTGCTTTTTAATCCGTAAAACACAATAACATGTCAGTACAGTATTTTACAGCCGAAGGCCTGAAAAAACTGCAGGATGAATTGAATCAGTTGAAGAGTATTGAACGCCCCCGTATTTCACAGCAAATTGCCGAAGCACGGGATAAGGGTGATCTATCCGAGAATGCTGAGTACGATGCTGCCAAGGATGCCCAGGGGTTGCTGGAATTGAAGATTTCCAAACTGGAAGGAATTGTTGCCAATGCCAGGCTGGTGGATGAAAGCAAACTCGACAATTCCAGGGCATTGGTGTTGTCCACCGTGAGGATCAAAAATAAAACCAACGGCAGTGAAATGTCCTATACGTTGGTGGCAGAGAATGAGGCGAATTTAAAAGCCGGGAAAATTTCAGTGACTTCTCCCATCGGCAAGGGGCTCCTCGGAAAGAAAGTTGGTGAGGTGGCTACCATTGACGTCCCTTCCGGTAAAATGGAATTTGAAATCCTGTCAATTTCACGATCCTGATGCCTGATATTTTTACCCGGATCATTAACGGTGAAATTCCCTGCTATAAAATCGCAGAATCAACGGATTATTTTGCTTTCCTCGATATTAGCCCGCTTGCCAAAGGCCACACACTGGTGGTTCCCAAAAAAGAAGTAGATTATATTTTTGACATGGATGCGGAACTGCATAAAGGGCTTTGGGATTTTGCCAGAACCGTATCACATGCCATCAAAAAGGCAGTACCCTGCAAACGGATTGGCGTAGCTGTGGTGGGCCTGGAAGTGCCCCATACGCACATTCACCTGATACCGATCAACCGCGTCAGTGATATGAATTTTGCCATGCCGAAATTGTCCCTCGAAAAAGAAGAAATGGAAAAAATAGCCTCGGATATCCGGGCGGCATTTATTTTGTAACTACCCTTCCCGGATGGGCATTCACAAACGCCTTCCATCCCGTCCCTGCTTTTTTGTGATTCACCGATGTGTTTTTATTCTGGAAATAATGGCATAGAGCCACACCCAGCGCATCGGTGGCATCCAGGTACTCCGGTTTTTCACTGTACCCCAGTAAGGTCTCAAGCATGGATGCCACCTGCTCTTTGGACGCATTGCCATTGCCGGTAATACTTTGCTTTATCTTTTTTGGAGAATATTCAAAAATGGGAACCGTGCGGTACAATCCTGCTGCCATCGCTACCCCCTGTGCACGGCCGAGTTTGAGCATGGATTGAACATTTTTCCCGAAAAACGGAGCTTCAATGGCTATATCATCCGGATGGTATTCATCAATGAGGGCCAGCGTCTTTTCAAAAATCTTTTTCAGTTTAAGGCCCTGATCCCGGAGTTTGTTCAGGTGTATCACGCCGAGTGCAACAAGCCTGACCTCCTTCCCGTGAAGTGCGATGAGGCCGTAGCCCATGATGTTGGTGCCGGGGTCAATCCCCAATATGACGCGGTCCGAATGTTGGTTCATGTGCGGTTTTGTTAGCCTTTACCCCCGCATTATCCATAATCCTTTTGTGTATTATTGTACTGCAGGTAATGGAACAAAGTACGAAAATAATATCCAATCCCTCGTCCCTGTTGGTTAAATTGGGGATAGCCGCACTTGCAGTATGGTTTATTGTGCATCGCGTGGTGGGCAGGGAAGAGGCAGGAAAATTATGGCAGGATGTTGTTTCGATTGCACGGCAGGAGCATACTTTCTGGATACTGCCCCTGGTATTGGGCCTGATGATTCTTAACTGGAGCCTTGAGGCCATGAAATGGAAACGGATGATGAGAAAATCGGAAATCATCCCGTTCAGACGTTCCCTGGAAGCGGTTTGCTCCGGCCTTACAGTGAGTTTGTTCACGCCTAACCGGATCGGAGAATATGCCGGCCGGGTGTTTCACCTTCAGATAGCAGACAGGATTGAGGCCACCCTGATCACGGTCATTGAAAACCTCGGGCAGTTATTTGTAACACTGATTACGGGCAGCGTTGCCCTGTTCATTTATCTTTGGTTATATGTCCCCATGCCGCCATATCTTTTCGCTGCATCAGGCATATTGCTTTTTGCATTCGGTGCCGCGTTGCTGGTAATGTACCTGAATGTAAATATCCTTGAAATACTGCTGAAGAAACTTCCGTTACCGGTATCATGGAAGCAATACCTGCCCGTATTTTCACGGTTTACTCCGGAGGAACTGCAGTTGAATCTTTTTTTATCCCTGATCCGTGACCTGGTGTTTACGCTTCAGTTCTGCCTGCTTGCCGATTTATTCGGACTGGAACTTTCCTATTTTCAGGTATTGGTGTTGATTGCCGTTACCTATTTCACCATGACTATAATACCGGTTATTGCCATCACCGAACTTGGGGTACAAGGCGCCGTTTCTACCTATTTTTTTTCTTTTGCCACTGACAACCTCATTCCCGTACTCAATGCGGGATTTGCCCTGTGGATTATAAACCTGGCAATACCTGCTCTTGCCGGGGCTGTGCTGGTATTCGGATTCAGGTTCAGAAGGAGATTTGCGTGATGTATGAATGGTACATTGCAGGAATTGTTTTCTGTGCAGCCTATGGCTTTTTTATACTCAGCAGCTTTTGGGGATGGATAAGGAAACGGCATTGTACACCTTCCGGTAAACAACCGTACGTGACCGTAATCGTACCTGCACGGAATGAGGAATCTGTTATTTCGGCATGCCTGGAAAGTATTTCCAAACAGGATTATCCTGAAGAAAATATTGAAATCTTCCTGGCAGACGACCATTCTGAAGATCAAACGGTGGCCCTTGCGGAAAAGGTATTCAGGGAACATCCGTCAATCCGCTCCCGGATATTGAAAGCGGAGGAAAATGTTTTTTCAAAAAAACCTGCACTCGAACATGGAGTCCGGATGGCCTCAGGAGAAATCATCCTTGTTACCGATGCAGATTGCAGAGTGCCATCCGGATGGATTCGCAGCATGGTTTCCTGTTTTCAGCCGGGGGTGCATTTCGTTGCAGGTCCTGTTGCCTTCGAAAATAACCGCTCACTTTTTGGTGCTGCGCAGTCTCTCGAATTTGCAGGCCTGATGGCCATCGCAGCAGCAGGTATCAGAAACAACCTGCCGGTAATGTGCAATGGTGCTTCCATGGCTTTCCGGAAAAAAATTTTTTTGGA
Source organism: Bacteroidia bacterium (assembly GCA_020852075.1). GTDB lineage: Bacteria > Bacteroidota > Bacteroidia > AKYH767-A > 2013-40CM-41-45 > JADZBN01. Next base: position 18,293 of record JADZBN010000121.1, on the reverse strand, counting down.
AGTGGAAGGATTTTCAGGCAATAAGGGAATTGCAACCGGTGATGATACACAACTCATGATGAAAATCCATGTAAAATACCGGAATGCCATTCGCTATGCAACACCCAAGGCATCCGTTGTGATTACGGGAGTATCGCATACCCTTTCACAATTTATCAGCCAGCGCCGCAGGTGGGCATCGAAAATTCCGTTTGCACTTTCGGGGTTCACCATTTCGTTCGCAGCAGCGGCCTGGCTGGCACATACCTGGCTGTTCGTGTCATCCGTTTTTGTGTTGGCCGGAATTGCCGGAATCCACCTGCTGATCCTGCCTGTTGTGCTGAAAGTGCTTCCTGAGGCCTTGTTGTTGATTTCTGCCACCGGATACATTCAGCGGCGGCAATTATTATGGTTATTTTTACCCTTACAACCCTTATATATGATCTATATTACCCTGACCGGTTTGCTGGCGCCCATGGGAACCTTTCGCTGGAAGGGCAGGGTTACGCGATGAGTATATGAAGAAAGAGTCACCAGGGAGACAGGATTGGAACCGGTTTAAAAAAAACCGGCTTTCCTTTTTTTCCCTGCTAGTGATTATGTTGTTTGTTTTCATCGGGATATTTTCATACACCTTCACCCCGGATCACACGCCTCTTGTCAACCGCATGAGCCTTGCTATTGGCAATAAGCCACCGGGATTCCGGGTGACAATGCTGTTGCTCCGGAAAGCACGAACCCCGGAAAAGCAGTCATTCCTCAACAGGATTTTTGAAGGCGTTCATGACCGCTTTGATCACATACCCGTCAGCCGGTGCAGGGTTGCAGGCAATCAGGTATATTACTCGGAATATTCCGGCCAGGACAGCGAACTGCTTCCCGAGGAAAGGATATCTCTGGCCGCTGCCGTATTCGGATCCGACACGTTGAATCGTAAACAGGAAGTACTCCCGGATGCACCGGCCTTTTTATCCGAACATGTTCGGGAAGAAAAATTTCTCCTCGGAACGGACCGCTACGGAAGAGATCTTTTCAGCAGGTTGCTTGCCGGATCCAGGGTAACGCTGGGTGTCGGGTTGCTTGCAGTATTCATTTCCCTGCTGACTGGCTTGTTTTTCGGATCTCTTGCAGGATTCTTTAAAGGTCGGGTTGACCAGGCGGTCCTTTGGCTGATTAATGTGATCTGGTCCATTCCCACCCTGTTACTCATCATAGCCATTTCACTGGCTTTTGGAAAAGGATTTGAACAGGTTTTTATTGCAGTGGGCCTCACCATGTGGGTAGATGTGGCCCGTATAGTACGATCACAGCTTTTTGCGGTTCGCGAACTGGAATATATTTCTGCCGGACGCGCCCTGGGATTCCGCTCAGGCAGAATCATTCTCCATCACATGCTACCCAATATACTCGGCCCGGTGCTGGTAGTGGGCGCCTCCAATTTTTCCAATGCCATATTACTGGAGGCCGGTCTAAGCTTTCTTGGAATCGGGGCACAGCCGCCCACCCCTTCATGGGGTGCCATGATTAAGGAAAATTATGGATTCATTATTATCCCCGGATCGGCGTATCTCGCCATTCTGCCCGGCATTGCAATTATGCTCCTGACTTTTGCATTCACTTTTGTCGCCAACGGGCTGAGGGATGCACTGGATTCAAAGCAGGTCATGACCTGAAACAGCCTGCCGGCTTTTCAACAATTGTTACTATTTATCTGAAATACATTTGCTTCTGATTGAACAATGTCCTGGTTCAGCGGGCGGTAGCGCATTGCCGGAACCTCCCGAATTTTTAACTTTACCCTTTCCACGGATCATCCCAAAGGTATTTTTTGCATCATGCCGAAGTTTTCCCATCTGCACGTTCATACCCAGTTTTCACTGCTGGACGGAGCGGCGGACATATCAGGACTTTATAGTAAAGCCGTCAGAGACAATATGCCTGCACTGGCGATCACAGACCATGGAAATATGTTCGGGGTTTTTAAGTTTGTAGCAGAAGCTGCCAGGTATAATACCAAAGACAAACCCGGTACCATTAAACCTATTGTAGGTTGTGAATTTTACCTGGTGGAAGACAGACATAAAAAACAATTTACCAAGGATAAAAAGGACAAACGCTTCCACCAGTTGTTTCTTGCAAAAAATCCTGAAGGATACAAAAACCTTGTTAAACTCTGTTCGCTGGGATATATGGAGGGATTGTATGGAAAATATCCCAGGATAGACAAGGAACTCGTATTACAGTATCATAAAGGATTGATTGCCACAACCTGCTGCCTCGGCGCAAGTGTACCCAAAGCCATCCTGCCTAAATCCGAGGCGGATGCGGAACAGGAATTTAAATGGTGGCTGGATCTCTTTGGCGAGGATTATTACATCGAACTTCAGCGACATCAGATTCCCGATCAGGATAAGGTCAATAAAATTCTGCTTGAATGGGCCGTAAAATACAACGTTAAAATCATTGCTTCGAATGATTCACATTATGTGAATCAGGAAGACTGGAACGCCCATGACATCCTGCTTTGCATCAATACCGGGGAAAAACAGGAAACACCATCCATCAGGGAATTCACCGATGACGATGTAATGGTGCAGGGCAAGCGATTTGCATTTTATAATGACCAGTTTTATTTTAAAAAAAGCGAAGAAATGTCGGCGCTTTTTGCCGATATCCCGGAAGCCATTGACAATACCAATGAGATTGCAGGTAAAGTGGAAACCCTTCGCCTCAGTCAGGATATCCTGCTTCCGCATTTTACCATTCCGGAAGGATTTCCGGATCAGGATAGTTATCTGAAACACCTTGCCTTTCAGGGAGCCCACCATAGATATAAAGAATTCACGCAGGAAATTGAAGAACGCCTGAATTTTGAGCTCTTCACCATCAAAACGATGGGCTTTGCCGGATACTTCCTCATTGTGGCTGACTTTATCAATGCCGGCCGCGACCTGGGAGTCTTTGTCGGACCGGGCAGGGGATCGGCTGCCGGTTCTGCCGTTGCGTATTGTATCGGCATTACCAACATAGATCCGCTGAAGTATAACCTGCTCTTTGAACGCTTCCTCAATCCCGACCGGAAGAGTTTGCCGGATATTGATACCGACTTCGACGATGCAGGCAGGCAGAAGGTGATTGATTATGTCGTTGAAAAATACGGATACAGGCAGGTTGCCCAGATTGTCACCTACGGCACTATGGCCGCAAAGATGAGTATCAAGGATGTGGCGCGTGTGCTTAACCTCCCGTTGCCGGAATCCAATGCCCTTGCCAAACTCGTACCCGAAAGACCGGGCATTGGCCTGGGGAGGCTGATCTCCGCTCCGATTGACGGGGAGAAAAGCCTGAAAGAAAAAGAAAACCTCAGCCCTGAAGAACTGGAAGACGTAAAGCGGCTCCGTACCTTGTACAACGGAAAAGATCTTGCGGCAAAGGTTCTGCACGAAGCTGTTGTACTCGAAGGCTCTGTACGGAATACTGGAATACATGCGGCAGGCATTATCATTGCCCCCAAAGACCTCACCGAAATCATTCCGGTGGCAACCTCCAAAGAAACCGATTTACTGATTACCCAGTTCGATGGGAAGGTAATTGAGGATGCCGGTGCCATTAAGATGGATTTTCTGGGACTGAAAACCCTTACCATCATCCGTGATACCCTGAATCTCATTGAACAGAATCATGGCCTGAAACTGGATATGGACGCCGTTCCGCTGGATGATAAGAAAACGCTTGCACTGTTTCAGCGCGGAGAAACCAACGGGACGTTCCAGTTTGAATCGGCGGGGATGCAGAAATACCTGCGTGATCTCAAACCCGATAAGTTTGAAGATCTGATTGCCATGAATGCTCTTTTCCGCCCCGGCCCGCTGGAACATATTCCCAGGTTTATTGCCAGGAAGAACGGCTGGGAAAAGGTTGCGTATGACCTGCCGGTAATGGAGGAATTTCTGAAAGAAACCTATGGCATTACCGTTTATCAGGAACAGGTGATGCTGCTTTCCCAGAAGCTGGCAAACTTTACAAAAGGCGATGCAGACATCCTCCGCAAGGCCATGGGGAAAAAACAGAAAGAAGTCCTCGATAAAATGAAGTCTAAGTTCATGGACGGGTGCAGGGAGAACAACCATGACCTGATCCTGTGTGATAAAATCTGGAAGGACTGGGAAGCTTTTGCCTCGTATGCATTCAACAAATCGCATTCCACCTGTTATGCTTTCGTAGCGTTTCAAACGGCTTACCTGAAAGCACATTATCCCGCCGAATACATGGCATCCGTACTGACGCATAACCTTTCCAGTATAGATAAGATTACTTTCTACATGGAAGAATGCCGCCGTATGGGTTTACAGGTTCTCGGCCCCGATGTGAACGAAAGCGGCTACCATTTTACGGTCAACGCGAAAGGGAAAATCCGTTTCGGACTGGGAGCAATAAAAGGGGTAGGGGAGAATGCCGTTGCCGCACTCATTGAAGAACGGAATGCAAACGGTTCTTACAAAGATATTTTTGATCTTACTTCCAGGGTTTCCAACAAGGCCACAAATAAAAAGTGCATGGAAAGCCTGGCCCAGTCAGGAGCCTTCGACTGTTTCCCGGAAACTCACCGGGCACAGTATTTCATGGCGGATAAAAAGGATCCGTCAAATGGAATCGAAAGAGCCATCCGTTTTGGCAATACGATGTCGCAGCAGCAATCGAGCATGATGAATTCGCTCTTTGGCGACAACCACCAGGACACGATAAGTATTCCGGAACTGCCCCAATGCGCTCCCTGGAGGTTACTGGATAAGTTGCGGCAGGAAAAGGAAGTTATCGGGTTTTATGTTTCGGGTCATCCCCTGGATGATTATGCATTCGAAACCCGTAATTTCTGTTCTGCCACCATTTCCGGATTAGGAGATCTGTCCGCTTTTAAAGGCAGGGAAATCACCTTCGCAGGGATCGTTTCCGGCTTCAGTCAGCGGGAATCACAGAAGGGTAAACCCTTTGCTACTTTCACGGTGGAGGACTTTACGGGATCCCTGCAGATGGCGCTTTTTGGACAGGATTACGTGACTTTCCATAAGTTTCTGCAGGACGAAGCCATTGTCTATATCAGGGCACGCATTCAACTGCGGTATAAAAGCGAAGACCGTTACGAAGCCCGTCCGCTGGACATCCGGTATCTTTCAGATGTGGCGGATACTATGGCGCGTATCCTTACTCTTAAAATACCCCTGGATGCCCTCAGGGACGGCTTAATAGAACAAATTGGCCGTACCCTGAATCAATCACCCGGCAACTGTCAGGTGAAGTTTCTGATCTGGTCGGGGGCCGATAACATTTCACTTGATCTGCCGTCAAGAAAAGTGGGTGTGAAAATCAATAAAAAGCTGATTGATGGTTTACAAGCTATTGAATGCCTTGAACTGAAACTGAACTGAGCCCGACTGCTGTTTTGTCAGGTGATGTTTTTCGGCTCCTTTTTTGTTAGTACCTTTGCATTCCGGAATATTCCGGAAATCAATAAAAATCAAAATAGAAAGAAAAATCATTATGGCAATTGAGATCAATGATGCGAATTTCGACGAGCTTGTAATAAAATCCGAAAAACCCGTCCTGGTTGATTTTTGGGCAGAATGGTGTGGACCCTGCCGTATGGTCGGCCCGATTGTGGAAGAATTGGCAAAAGAGTACGACGGAAAAGCCGTAATTGGGAAGGTGAATGTGGATAATAATCCGAACATCTCCATGAACTTCGGAATACGGAATATACCCACCCTGCTTATCTTTAAAAATGGACAGGTGGTGGACAAGCAGGTTGGCGCTGTTCCCAAAAGCATTCTTGCCGGTAAACTGAATGCGCAATTATCCTGATTCAGGTTTGTAAAGCATTGTGAAGCCGGGAAGAAGGTTCTCCCGGCTTTTTTAGTTGAATATTAGTAATAAGAATGTTTGATTTGCGTTCAAAAATCAATGGGAAGATCAGGATGGTACGTTGAGCGGAAAAACAGAATGATCAATGTGTGTTTTTACTGCGGATCGATCCCCAAAAAACGGGAACCATCAAACTTGTTTGGTGAGCAGTTTTTTTTGTCTTGATTTTTGTTGTTAATTTTTTGATCAGGCAAAAAATTAATCCAACGATTAATGGTCATTTCAATTGAATTACAATGTGAGTGACAAAGTATAAATGGCAGAATACTTAGTTACGTATCCAATCATCAGGAAAACGAGAAACCAACATGCCGCTTAACCCCTACGAAGTACAGCAACTCGGGCACCTGGAACTTCTTGCAAAACAGGTGGTGGAAGGATTCATCACGGGCCTTCACAAAAGCCCCTTTCACGGGTTCTCCGTGGAGTTCGCCGAACACAGGCTGTACAACACCGGCGAATCCACCAAGCACATTGACTGGAAGCTCTTCGGACGAACGGACAAGCTTTTTGTAAAACGTTACGAAGAGGAAACCAACCTCCGTTGTCAGTTGATTATTGACAACTCTTCATCCATGCATTTCCCGGAGGAAAGCAAAGGCGTAATGAACAAAATTTCGTTTTCGGTGCATTGTGCGGCTGCCATAGCTTATATGCTACGGATGCAGCGGGATGCTGTTGGCCTGAGTGTGTTTTCGGGATCGGTTGAATTGAATTCCGATGCACGTTCAAGCAGCGTACATCATAAGATGATATTTTCAGAACTGGAAAAACTTGCTGAGAATCCGAAAATCGAAACAGGAAAAAAAACATCGGCTGCCGCCGCGCTGCATGAAATTGCCGAGACGATTCACAAGCGTTCACTGGTAATTATATTCAGTGATATGATGGATTCGTCGGAAAAAAAGGAAGATCTTTTTTCGGCCTTACAACACCTGAGGCACAACCGGCATGAGGTGGTACTTTTTCATGTAACGGACAGGAAAACCGAAGAAGAGTTTCAATTCGGAAACCGTCCCTATCAGTTTATTGATGTGGAGTCGGGTGAAGTGGTAAAGGTTCATGCGAATGAGATAAAGGACACGTATGTGGCTGCGATGTCGGATTATAAGCAGGAGCTCAAACTGCGATGCGGTCAGTACCGGATAGATTTTGTAGAGGCGGATATCCATGAGGGGTACCGCCAGGTATTGTTACCATATCTGTTGAAACGGGAAAAAATGCATTGATTTGTAATCTTCCTCCATCAGATGCTAACCTGCTGATATTCTGTACAAAAGCAGCAGGTGTATTTTTTCAGAGGTTTTTGAGAAATCCCGGAAAAGTCTATTTTTGCAGTCCCTAAAAAGGTCCGGTAGTTCAGCTTGGTTAGAATACATGCCTGTCACGCATGGGGTCGCGGGTTCGAGTCCCGTCCGGACCGCTTAATGCCCTGTAAGTCAATGACATACAGGGCATTTGCATGTTAGGGACATGAATTAGTTTGAATCACTTTAACACAAATGACGAGAATGTCAATTTATAATTGCCGTCATCCTATTTCAGCTAAAACATAACTTGTACTTCTTCCTCCTGAAATTTCTTTTTTCAAAACGCCTTTTGTAATCAAATCTTTAATATCACGACCTGCGGTGTCTTGCGAACATTTGCAGATTTTTGCCCATTTGGATGAAGTGAGTTTGCCCTTAAAATCATCGAGCAGTTTATTGATCATTTTATGTTGACGCTCATTGAGTCTGTGGTCTTTTAGTTTGTCCCAGTATTTTGCCTTGTAAAGTATTTTCGAAAGGCCATTTTCAGAGGATGACAATGCTCGATTCAGGCATTCAAGAAACCAGGTCAGCCATCCGGTTATATCGATTGTTCCGCGTTGTGTTTTTTCAAGAATGTCGTAGTAGGCTTTTCGCTCAACCCGTATTTGAGCAGACATGCTGTAAAATCTTTGTGGGATTCTGTCTGCACGAGCCAGAAGCATATCGGTGATGGTTCTTGCCAGTCGTCCATTGCCATCATCAAATGGGTGAATGGTCACAAACCATAGATGAGCGATGGCCGCTTTGACGAGTTTATTTTTTTCATTGTCGCTATTGACCCAATTTAAAAAATGATTCATTTCATTTTCTAAAACGGCCGAATCCGGAGCTTTAAAATGAACATGCTCTTTGCCCATCGGTCCGGATACCACTTGCATGGGATCGTCAGACTTATTGTTTCTCCATTTTCCAACAACAATCTTTTGCATTCCACTTCTACTGCTTGGAAATAGTGCGGCATGCCATGCAAATAACCTTTCGGGGGTGAGTGCCTCCCCGAAATGTTGTGTAGCATCCAGCATGACTTCGACAACGCCATCCACATGCCGGTCGGAATGAACCAATCCTGCCAAGTCCAAACCTAGTTTCCTTGCTATGGAGGAACGAACCTCATCCCTGTCTAAGTGTTCTCCTTCGATTTCGTTTGACTTCAACACATCCAAGGTCATGGATTCCAAATTCGCCTCCGCTTGTAAATCGAATCCCAGGCTTTCCATCCGACCAATCAGACGACCCTGACGGTGACTGATTGTGGTTATCAGGCTAAGGATTTCTTCCTTATTCCAAGTGAAATTAGGCCATTTTGGTAGCTCATAGATATACATTCTCCGCATTATTTGCGGTAAATGTAATTACTAATCTCCGCTCATTCAAATTAAACTCCGCATATATTACGGAGAATAAGAGCGTTATTCTCCGCATTATTTCAAATCGCAACTGAATTTTAACCATTAGCCCGACACAACCCGAATATCCTCAAAGATCAGACTGAACCCCAAATCCGTTAGCCGTAATTGACTATAAACCACTGTATATCAGATAGATGTAAGTTCCGTCCGGACCCCAAAAACCTTTAAATTTCAATAATTTGGAGGTTTTTTTATGCATAAATTGATTTATAAGAAAGTTATCAATGTTATCAAAAAATACTAACTTTGCTAATATTGTTATAAATGGACCCGGTAAATAACCCATATTCTCCCGGAGCGGGAACCCGGCCTCCGGAACTTACAGGGCGCGAGAATCTTCGTAGGACCATGCAGGTTGCTATTGCACGCAAACGAAAAGGCTTGAATGCAAAGAGCATTTTGATCGTCGGATTACGGGGTGTGGGTAAAACTGTGCTATTGGATTTGATTCGTGATGATGCGGAGAATAGCGGAGTACATACAATCCGGATTGAAGCCCCTGAAAAAAGATCGCTGCCTGCCTTAATTGCTCCTCAATTACGAAAAGAACTTCTTCGTCTTTCATTAATAGAAAATGCAAAGACGAATGCGCGTCGTGCTTTAAAAGCGTTGGCAGGATTTGCAAAGTCTCTCAAGGTAAAATACAATGATATTGAAATTGGTTTTGATGAAGAACCTGAACCGGGACTTGCAAACAATGGAGATCTTGAACATGATCTTCCTGAATTGTTAGAAGTGGTTGGTCAGGCTGCACAAAAAGCTGATACGGCACTTGTGTTGCTGATAGATGAATTGCAGTATGTAGAAGAAGATCAATTAGCGGCACTCATTACCGCACTGCACAGATGCGCGCAAAGAAATTTACCGGTCACACTGGTTGGAGCAGGATTGCCACAATTACGGGGGCAAATGGGTAATGCTAAATCATATGCCGAAAGATTATTTGAATTTCCTGAATTAGGACCACTATTGAAAAGTGAAGTATTTGAAGCATTGGAAAAACCTGCCGAAGAATTGAATGTTCGATTTAATCGCAATGCATTGGAATTAATCTTCAATAAAACAAAAGGTTATCCATATTTCATTCAGGAGTGGGGAAAACATTCATGGGATATTGCAACGAAGTCTCCGATTACAACCTTAGATGTTGAGCACGCTACCAATATTGCGATTGCAGATTTAGATGCAAGTTTTTTTCGTGTCCGCTTTGACAGACTCACGCCATCCGAAAAAGTGTATCTGAGAGCGATGGCGGAACTGGGTGAAGGCCCGCACCGTTCGGGGGATATTGCAGACATACTTTCAAAAAATGTTAATCAACTCGCTCCTGTGCGTTCCAAATTAATAGAGAAAGGAATGATATATAGTCCTAATCATGGTGAAACTGCGTTTACGGTTCCGCTTTTCGATGAGTTCATGCGAAGAATAATGCCAGGAAGTGATTGGAAAGAGAACTGATTTACGCTACTCTTTTTGCTAAATTTTTAGATTGGGAAATACAATTCAATAAATTGAAATAGTTTTGACTTAATCTGACAGTTGGGTTATCTTAGAGTAGTGAACAAATAATTTTATCCCGTTAAACTGTGAGATTAATAAGGGATTAAAACACAGGTAATAGATAGGCTGGGACGACTTCCCGATGCGGGTCACCTCTACTTCACTTCGGTCAGGACAGGTCTGTTTGTAACAAAGCCTTGAAAGAATTCTTTCAAGGCTTTGTTGTTGGTGTTTGCTTACAAAAATGTAAGTAGTTCACCAGTTGGAATCAGTTCGGCTGTGCCTGCAATACCTACTTCTGGTAATACAAACTTTTTCCCTTAAGCTCCGTGTACTTTAATACATCAGCAGAGGACATATTGTACAAAGTCTTCGCATCATTATACAAGGTGCCATAAAATGAACGGTAATAGCCGGAAACCGAATATATGTTGAATAAATAGGAAGTCTGAAGCGATTGTAATTCGATTATCATATAATCGTTTTTGTTAAACTTCTTTGCGGCCCGTGTAATTCCCCCATAACTTGACGAACCCTGGTCAAGCCTGTATTTCATCCTGTTGTCCCACTTGCCATAACCGGCTGCCGTGGATAAATAATCTGAAACTGAAACATAATTTGATAAAAATATTCCGTCACAGTAATACACCATCGAATCTACTGCTGCCTGAGGGTTGGAGTAGTTTTTCCCCATCCAGCCTTCATAAAAATAGAATTTGACTCCGTAGCGGTTACACATTGCCCTGGTGTTACGCAACAGGGAAAAACAACCGGAATAATCATGGGTAACCCAGGGTTCTTTTTCGGTCAGCGGAGATACAACCGTACGTAAATCCGGATAGGATGTATAGAAGGCATCCCAGGTACTGATTTCCGAATTCTCCCGGATATCACACGTTATTAACCGTACTCCGTATGAACTCACTGCCTTGCGGCAAAATGCAGCAAACTTGGTTCTTCCGGAAGATGTATTCATGGAATTGCGGGCATAACAGTTAATCATGTTGCCGCCCTTGTTTCTTAAATAATCCAGGAACGCATTTTCACTGCTCGTGCTTCCAATCGTCAGATAATCAGGATGGGTATAAATTCCGAACAAATTGGCAGAAACCTGATTAGGGATCTGAACAACCGGTGCAGCAAGCCTGTAGGTGTCCGATGGTTCAACAGATGATTCTTCTTTTGTACAGGAAGTAAAAAACGATGAAAAACTGATCAGCGCGAATACCGGAAGCAGGTAGTGCCAGGGAGAACGGTGTTTTTTAATCATTTCGGTTGTGTTTTATGGTTGGTTAGAGTTGACTTCTGATTGTGGGTTAAATCACAGAAACTAAAAAGAACTGCGATTGTATGTTTTGTGGTAGTATGTGCGTCGTATCAATTTTCTTTTCACCTGTTTTGCATTTTATCTGCTGTTGAAAGCCGCATCTATGGCCATGCTTATCATTTCTGAGTTGGCGAAAATATATGCGGAATTGGGGTATTAAATGAACAAAGCGGAAGGCAAATTCAGATTATTCCCAGATATGATGGTATCCGTATCATTATGGCGCAAGTCCTGAATTTAATACCATCCCTGCATTACACTTTGTGTAAATTCTTCACCTGGCGTCCAAAATGTCATCCCCACTCAAGCGATAACATTTTGATAATTAAATTTTGTCAGTGACAGCCATATCCAAGGACCCCTGCTGTGAATAATCCGGTGAGGTAACTTCCAGGGCAAACAGTAGTCTTCCCGGAATCACTATGAGAAATTTTCCGGGAAATATTCCCGCATCCCTTTGGGCAGGTCAGAAAAATGTGAAAATGACACATTCCGGCAAGATGTACAACCTGTCCGCCAGACTGAAATACCCCGGTTTTGGCACGAATGACAGGCACAGTGTATTAATTTTTCCCAACCTGCCTGCCAATCCTTATTTTCTGATTTGATTCATCATATTCTTTTTTGGATATACCCCTGAAAATGATAATCATTTATTGAGGTGGTTCCGGGGATGGGTTGCCGGGAAAAATTATATTATATTTATACCTGGATTTCATTTTCAGATTCAGGGATAAACGCCTGCCGGATCAACATCCGGGAAGAATACGGTAATAACTATTTCCATGGGCATACTGAAATTCCGGTGTCCGAATTGCAGCCAGGTTCTCCAGGCTGTTGAAACCCTTACCGGCGGGCCGGTGCAATGTCCTTCCTGCAACCACACCTTTACAGCCATACCGCTGGCGGATCCCATGAAATCATCCCCTGGGACGAGTGCGCACAGTATCGCATCCGGACTTACAGGGAGCCTGACTTCCCTTACAGGTGTTGAGAAACTGGAAGGATTCAGTCTGAAGGAACTCTTCTCGGAAGTATTACGGAAACATTCAGGGGAAGAACTGGAGGAATACTTTACCGTGGGTACTCCGGGTACCACGCCCACCATTCTTCAGACCGATACCAGTTGGCCAAAGCCCTGGGTCTTTTTCAGGACTTTTATCGGCGCGTTGATTGTGTATGTTCTTTTCCTCTGGGCATGGAATGAATTCGGCAATGTAAACCTTGTTCCGGGACTAATTATGGCCGGTAGTTTTGCCGTGCCTGTTTCCACCCTCATTTTTTTTGTAGAGGTGAATGCGAGACGGAATGTGTCCCTGTATCAGGTAATCCGGCTGGTTTTTCTGGGCGGTATTCTGTCACTGATTCTGTCGCTGATTCTCTTCGAGGTTACCAATTCCATGAAACTCGGATGGCTGGGAGCTTCCGTGGCAGGGCTGGCCGAAGAACCGGGAAAACTGCTGGCACTCCTCACGGTTACGGGAATTCCAAAGTATAAATACAAACTCAACGGACTGCTCTTTGGCGCTGCGGTAGGTACCGGTTTTGCTGCCTTTGAATCTGCGGGCTATGCCTTGCGTGCGGGATTATATGATACCGGTCAGATGACTGACATGATCCTGGAACGCGGTATGCTTTCACCCTTTGCACATATTGCCTGGACAGCCATCGCAGGCTGTGCCTTATGGAGGGTGAAAGGCGCTGCCGGATTCTCTGCATCCCTGCTCCAGGACAGCAGATTTTTAAAATTGTTTGCGTTACCCGTTGTGCTGCACATGCTCTGGAATTCTCCCCTTGAATTACCATTCTTTGGTAAATATATCATCCTGGGACTGATTGCCTGGATTGTAATTCTGGGCCTCATTCAGGAGGGGCTCAGGGAACTGAGAACAGAAAAAGCGGAGGCAGAAGAAAAAGCAGCAAAGACTGCGGAAATATAGGCACCGGGATCCTTCAGGAAATATCATGTCCTTGTGAGACATTTCATAATGCCCGACATCCGCCACCTGCTCTCTTTCCGGATACTTTTCCAGTCATAGAAACGATTGCCTGTATGAATTTATTCAATCATTGGAATTACCCACAAATGCCTTTGAATTTATGAAATTTCGAAACTTTTTATAAGGTTTCATTTCAGAGCCTATTCTTTGTAATTGTAAGTTTTTTATCAATTTCTTTGATTTTACCCTGAAACAAAAAAATGGACGGTATGTAAAAATATTTTGATTTGAGCGGATAGAAGCAGGTACTTCTGAAACCTAACACATTCGGATGCCTGATTTGAGTTGTTCGTATCAGGATTGGTGAAATTGGCCCCCTTGGTTTTTCCCGGTATTGATACTATCATCATCTGTATTCGTTCAACCTTAAAACGGGGGCTAAAATATGTACCATAAATTATTGTACCGGCAAATTCAACATCATTTTGGTGAAAAGGGTGTACCGGAAAATTTAAAGCTATTTCTGAATGAAATTAATGCTACCTACGTGCATTATGAGGACGGACGGAAATTGATGGAACATTCCATTGAGGCCAGCTCGGAGGCAATCACCGAGTTGAATAATGCTAAAAGAAAAGCCCAGGAAGAATTGACAATTCTGTTTAATAATGTGGACGATGTATTCTTTTCCATATTATATCCAGAGAAAGAACTGCTTCAGATTTCCCCCTCCTGTGAAAAAATTTATGGTCGTAAGGCTTCAGGTTTTATTCAAAACATAAATTTATTTTTTGATGCAATAATTCCGGAAGATCAGGGAAAGATTAACTTTTCACAATCCATGTTATCTGAAGGACATTCATTGACCTATGAATACCGTATTCAGACTCCGGCCGGTGAAATAAAGTGGGTCGAATCCAGAATTAAACCAACACTTGATACCCGAGGTCGTTTGTGTCGGATAGATGGCGTAACTGCGGATATTTCTAAAAGGAAAATTTCAGAGATGACAATGAGAGAAAATTTAAAAAAATATTCTGATTTGTTTGAAAAAATGCCGGATGGCTTGTATAAAAGTACTCATGAAGGCAGGTTTGTTGAAGTTAACCCGGCGCTTGTAAAAATACTCGGATATCAAACCAGGGAAGAACTGCTGCAGGTAGATATAAAGAAGGACCTGTATTTTGATGAAAGCGACCGTGACAATGCCTACCATCAGGACCTGGAGGAGGGGATATCGGTGTTCAGAATGAAAAGGAAAGACGGAAGCGAAGTCTGGGTGGAAGACCGCGGCCAATATGTTACGGATCCGGCAGGAAAAATTGTGTATCACGAAGGCTCGTTGCGGGATATTACCGAAAGAGTCCGGCATAAGCAGGCCATACTGAATGCCAATACGAATTTAAAACTTATTATTGACCGGCTGAATGAAGCTCAGCAAATTGCCAGGATCGGAAGTTGGGTATATGATATTGCCAGTAACAAGAGAGAAATTTCCTCAGAATTTTATAAAATATTTGAAATTGAACCCGATGAAAAAATGGATTCCTTTGAGGATCATTTTAAATGCTTTCATCCGGAAGACCAGGAATTAATTAAATCTAAATTAGCCCGGATATTAACCGATAATCAGGAATTTTGTATGGAAAGCAGGGCTCTTATGAAAGATGGCTCAGAGAAAATCGTTAAAAAAATTGTAAAATGCGAAACGGATACTGATGGTGAAATTATCCGGTTACACGGTACGGTACAGGATATTACCGAACAGAAACATGCACAACAGGAACTTGAGAAAATCATCAGTGAACTGAAAAAATCAAATGCTGAGCTGGATAATTTTGTCTATAGTGTCTCCCACGATCTGAGGGCGCCGCTTAGTTCTATTCTTGGAATATTAGAAATCCTATGGGAAGAATCAAGAGACGAATTCAGCCGGGAGCACCTGGAAATGATCCGGACCAGCGTAAAACGGCTGGATGGGTTTATTGCTGAGATTCTGGATTATTCAAGAAATTCAAGAACGTCCGTGAAAGTGGAAAAAATCGACCTGAACGAAATGGTTGACGGGATTAAAGACGATCTTAAACACATGGCGGGTTCAAACAGAAATGTTTCTATTAACTCCCTTGTAAATGATTCTGTCCCCTTCAATTCTGATAAGAACCGGGTACGAATAATTCTGAGCAACCTGATTTCTAATGCCGTCCGGTATCAGAACCAATCAATTCCCGATCCCATGGTATCCATAAACATTGATACATCCGATACAGAAACGGATATTATTGTGAGGGATAATGGAATTGGGATTGACAGGGAACAAATTGAAAAAATATTCGATATGTTTTACCGTATTTCGGAAAATTCGGTAGGATCAGGTCTGGGTTTATATCTGGTGAAGGAGGTCGTAGAGAAATTACAAGGAAAAATTTCTGTTGAATCGGAATTGGGAGCCGGTTCGGCATTTCATATAAAACTACCAAACAGTCCTAATTGAGTCCCTATGCCTACTAAATCAACTTCGTTTAAAAGGGTATTGATCATAGATGATACCCAGGTTGACCGGTATATAGCGGAAAGGAATATTAAAAAATACCTTTTTTCCGAAGAGGTAACTGTCAAAGAATCCGGACGAAAAGCGCTGGATTTTTTGAAGTCTCTTGAAGGTACCCCGGAACTGATGCCTGAGTGTATTTTTCTGGATATCCGGATGCCTGAAATGGATGGATTTGCATTTTTAAATGAATTTGAAAAATTACCGGTAGCTATCAAATCGAATTGCGTCATTTTGATGCTGTCTTCGTCGTTGAATCCTGTGGATTATGAAAAAGCATTGGCCCATAAGGTTGTAAAGAAATTCCTGAATAAACCACTCGATAAGGAAAAATTAGAATCACTTGTAGTGGAATTCACCTCCTGATTAGCTTAAAGGTATATTTATGGCTGCCGACAAATACGTGAAGAAAATACATTCCGGATGCCAGGTTGCCCGTATCAATATATATGTTTTTTTGATGGAAATTTTCTTTGTACACCAGTCTTCCTGTAAAGTCGGTTAACACAACGTTGAAATTTTTCAACGGCATATCCACATGGATTGTTTCCCTGAAAGGGTTTGGATATATATGGCCTTGAAGATACCCGGTGCTTTCAGGCGCAATACCTGAGGTACAAAATACATTATTCAGCAACTGCCAGATGGTATCATTGAATGCGGGTGAAACAAGGTTTAGCGCACCTCCCGGATTATCCCCAATCCTGACAAAAACAAGATTCATGGATGGTACCACATCAATGAGCTGACCGTTTTTCCCCATAGCGGCAACCATATCAGCAGGAGCATTGGGAATCAGGGATCCGTTGAAAACAATTTGCAATCCGGGGACCATATAAGATGATTTACCGTTCAACCACCATAGGTATCCGTACGATGAATTGTAGGGCTGCGAGGTGTTTACCATATCATGAAAATACACGGAATCATTGATTACCGGTGTGGTATCCCAAATTCCACGATTCAATGCCAGTAACCCGAAGCGGGCCAGCATCCTTGCCTTGCTGTAAAAGACCCCGTCGTACCAGAATCCCGCAATGCCGGTGGAATTCGCAAGCCTGGTTGAGGTGAAGGTATTTATATCGGTACCTGAAGCAGAGGCGACCACATCCAGCAGTTTCCTGTAAGCACCCGAATGATAAGCCCAGCGTGTACCGGCCGGTGAATGATATAGCAGGCAGGATGCGGCAGTGTCCTCATTGGTACAGGGTAGTGGCGGGCTGTCATCCATTCCGCTGGTCATCGTGAGCAGGTGCCTGATCGTGATGGAATCTTCCTGTATGGTGGTTTCAGATGTCCAGCCATTGCCCAGATACTGGGAAACAGGATCCTGAATATTCAGCAAACCCTCTGCTTCGGCAATACCAATTAGAGAGGCTGTCAGGCTTTTTCCGGCAGAGGCCCAGTACCATAGACTGTCCGTGGTGAATGTTCCGAAATAATGCTCAATAACGATTTTCCCGTCCTTGAGAAGGATGAATGCTTTTGAATTTCTGCTTTCGAGATAACTCAGCAGCGAATCCATCTCAGGCTGGCACCATCCAAGGCTTGCAGGAGATATTGTATCCCAGGCTGTGCCTGTAACCGGTGGGAAATACAGGGTCTGGGATTTTGCATGAAAAAATACCAGCCAGAAGAAGAGTATCGTCAGGTACCTCATAAAGCCGGGCTAAAAAAGGAACCGTTTAATGGTATTACAGGAGGTAAAATTACCAGTTTTTATGTTGGTTTAATTGTTATGGGCAATAAATATTCGATCCGGTTCACCGGAATGTGAGGCCTCCCATATGTCAGAATCAGAAAATGTAACCAAGGCATAATCCAAATCCCCGGAAGGACAGGGGAGAGGTATATTCCACTGTCGCTGTTGTGGAATTTACGGAACTCTTCAGGTCTCCGAATGGAAGGTCAATATCTGCGATGTCACTGCGAAATTCATCCTGATCGGAAAAGGAAAAATCACCATGTGCGGTGGCATTAAAGGTGGAACTGCCAAATCCGAAACCAAATATCCACCAGTCAAGAACCACGTGACTGCCAAGTTTCCACTGGGCTCCCACCATCAAACCAACCGATGTATTGGAATAGCTGATGGCCTCGAAGTTAAGTGTGTCCATGATACCGAGATCGTCCGTGGAATAATAGCTGAACGCATTTGTGGAATAATGTGAATACCTGAAGTAAGGAGCGATGTAAAATCCTTTTGGTGCGTTCTTTGAAAAATGATACCGGTATTCGGGTGTAATGGACCAGCCGCTGAACTTCATTTCACGGATGTCATCATCCTCATCACTCAGATCTCCAAAGGCAGACCGTGAAGGAAGAAATGAAATCCCAAGCGCCACGGAAGATTTT
>JADZBN010000120.1 GCA_020852075.1 Bacteroidia bacterium | reverse complement strand
TGATTACCTGTCCCTGTACCACCACATGGGAAGGTCCTGCAATAAGACAAAAAATTTCCCGTGCCATTTGCAGGTTCGGATCTCCGTTAAAATTGGGATCGGTGGGTGCTGTATGGTCAATGGCATGCCTCCCCGAGGCATCTACCGAAGTATTGGTATAATAATTTCTTCCGTGTTCAGGCGCCACGATAAGTACCGTATCATCTGCCATTCCGGGTGTGGTTTGTATGGTTTCCCAAAGGCGGGCCACAGCATAGTCTGCCTTCCGGAGGTTATTGGCATAGCTGGTAAAGTTGAAGTGTCCGATATCCACATCCTGCATGTTAACCACAAGCAATTCAGGCGTAAAGGCTTTGATGATCTCAGTAGCAAACAAAATATTGTACATGTCGTTGTTCATGGAAGATCCGGCTCCCCATGAATTTAACCAGGCAGGATTCTGCGCTTTTGAAAACAGGTCGCTGATGAATTGCTTCAGTAATGCTGCGTCCTGATTTGAATTGACAACACCTGCCGAACCGTCGGTAATACTGTGATTAAAAATTCCGTTTACGAAGTCACGGATGTTGCCTGCTGCGGCTTCTTCATTGCTGCTGAAATTTCTGGGATTGCCCAGTACATCAAATCCCTGCGGACTGATCAATGAGGTAGGGGAAATAAAATTTGCTCCGTATTCCGCACCGTACCCCGCTGCCTTCGAATAATTCAACGCCGGATAGGGCCCCAGTGTATTGGCAACCCACCAGCAATTCATGGCGGTTTGCTGTGGAGAATTGTGCTTCCTGTAGTATTCAAAAATCGTAGGGGTCATTGGATGTTCGCGGATATTCAGGTCGGCCGCTACGTAGTTGCCAGTCAGGGCAACTGTGTGACCGTTATAGTGGCCGGTCGGTCCTGACTGATACCTGAACTCCCGGAACAAGGTGCCGGCATTCTGGAGTGGTTGTAACAGCGGAGACGATGGAAGCGGATCCATGGCCCAGGCAATATCACCCGAAACCTGTCCGCTACCGTTGAGCAGATTGGTCATCAGGTTGCCGTCGTTCATGTGTACGGATTCCAGGTTCCGTACACCGCCGGCATACAAACAAAACACCACATGGTTTACTTTTCTGATACCGGAAGCAGCAAACAGCCTTCCCGATGGAAGAATGTAGGGTGCGGCAATGGCGCCTGCGGTTGCAAGGGCTGATTTTTTTATAAAATCCCTTCGTCTCATCAGTGTATCGTTGGATTAATAAAACCTGTACTCGTCTGAAGTCATCATGGCATAATATACTACCACCGGCGTAATTGAAGCATCGTCCCGGATGAGGTTCTTCCAGAAGTATTTTTCGTATTCATTCGGATCCCGGTTGAAGAACCTGTTATAGGTTTTGCTGATAAACAGGGATGTATCACCATTCTCTGAAACCTGCGCCGGTATTACCGCCGCTGTATCATTCAGGAAATTCCGGATGATTTTATCTTCAATTACCTTAAGATCCCCAAAGGATGCATAGGCAACACTGAGGTTCACGAGCCTGGACTGCGGGATGGTGGTATTGAAGAGGTCCGAATAGGCAATCGAAATAAATTCCGTGGTGGACTTGGGAGTGGTCTTGCCGCCTCCGTTCTGGCTTACAGTCACACCGGTAAGTTCATACTGGTATTTCTTTTCCTTATCACAGGAAAGAAGCAGAATTGCTGCTGTAAATACTATCACAAACGGTTTCATGGGGTCAGGAAAAATTCGTCTGTTGTTAACAGGGTTTTTTGAATCAGGCTGTAATCATTGGTTGAAATATAAAGGTTTGTATATTCCGACATCTCCAGGGTGGAGGGCGACCGGTGGAGAAATTTTTCGAATAACTGTGCAATCCGCCCTTCGGAATAATTCCTGCTTCCTGTAACGATATTCAGGTAATCTTCTTTTCCTGCTCCCGCCTGGAGAAACAAAACCGCATTGTTCCCGTCAACCATGGTAACCCCCTGCTGTTCTTCAGACATGGTCGGGTTTCTGTTCACCAGATGCTGGAAGGTTGAAATAACAAAGTTGGCAGAGCCCATATTGATCTGATCGTACTCATAATTGTTACACATCCGTTTCTGTAATTCCTGAATCCGGATGATTCCTGATGAAAATTCGCCAAAGGCATGCTGAAGCAGGGTCAATCTGTCAATTTCATATTGTAAGGCAGGCCAGAGGTAGAGGTAGGCTGAATCGAGCAGCAGAAGTTGGAACAATAGGATGGATTGTGTGAATTCCGCCGTATCCATGTTGTTGAGCAGGTCGATTCTGTTGTCATTGTAAACCCGTGGCAGGTAACCGGAGTCCGAAAAAACAGAATCCAGAAATGTACTGCGTGACGCACTGTCGGCTTCAGATGCCGTCAGCAATTGGGATGACCAGGCCATCTCCAGACTGTCCGGTTCCCTGCCCAATACCAGGATATAGGTCCTGTTGATGTAGTTCGTGATTGTAACCTGTTCAATGGTCGGATCGGGCGGAGGACGGTTATTCAGTACCGTTTCCAGCTCTGTTTTTTTACAGGCAGAAAAGAGCAGCAGGATCAGAAAAAAAAATCCGGATTTAAAGGGGTGCATCCACTGGTAAAACTAATAAAATATTCCGGCGGATATGACTTCTGATGATAGACCCTGGATGAAATTCCGGGTACATCCCGTGTTTTCCTGATTAAAGGAAACTCAATTTGAAAGATAGACCGTATCTGACCGGGATCCGTTAGACTGTTTGATCATGATCAGATAATACTAAAAGTATAGCAACAACATTCCCCATCGAAATGCCCGCGCAAAATTTCAAAGGAATGTTTTTACCGCAATCCGGAAGTATTTATGATGCTGGAAGGAAGGTGCACCCTTGCTGAACGGGTTATTACTGAAAAATGGAATAATTCATTTTTTTGAAAAAAATATTGTATCCGGATGATTACCATCCTGATGGGTCTATTCCCGGCTGAATCGTGGAAATTCTCAAAATAATTAAAAAGATTCTAAATAATCAGAAATTTTAGCCAATTCCTGATTCCAAATGGTATTCGCTGCCTCGTTTATGATCAATATCATTTAGTATTCTTCCAAATCTGTCGTATTTCACCAGCTTGCATTTTACCTTTTATTATGGAACCAGGAATTGCCCGAAAATCAGAAAAACAATTAAAAAAGGAAACTTCGTTACATCAAAGGGTTGGTACCTACATCGAACCCCAGCGGTACATGAAAATGGGGTATTATCCCTATTTCAGGGTCATTGAATCGGAACAGGACACAGAAGTCGTAATAAACGGTAAGAAGGTCCTGATGTTCGGATCCAACAGTTACCTGGGCCTGACAAATCATCCGTATATTAAAGAAAAGGCACAAAAAGCTATCGCAAAATACGGCAGCGGTTGTGCAGGCTCACGATTTTTGAATGGTACACTGGACATTCATATTGAACTGGAGAACAAACTTGCGGAATTTGTCGGAAAAGAAGCCGCCATTGTATTCAGTACAGGATTTCAAACCAATCTTGGTGTGATTTCCTCCCTGGTGGGGAGGCACGATAACCTGCTGCTGGATGCACTGGATCATGCTTCCATCATTGATGGATCGAGGTTAACCTTTGCTCGTGTATCAAAGTTCCGGCATAATGACATGGGCGATCTGGAGTCGTACCTGAAGAACATGTCGCCCTCGGCGGTTAACCTGATTGTGGTGGATGGCATTTTCAGCATGGAAGGGGACATGGCGCGGTTACCGGAGATTGTCTCTCTGGCAACAAAATATAAAGCATCTGTTATGGTGGACGATGCACATGCACTGGGTGTGATCGGCAAGGGCGGACGTGGAACGGCTTCCTATTTCGGGCTTACGGACCAGGTGGATCTTATTATGGGTACATTCAGCAAATCGCTCGCATCTATCGGCGGTTTTATTGCATCCGATACCGACACGATCAACTTCCTTAAGCACCATGCGCGGTCACTTATATTCAGCGCAAGTATCTCTCCCTCCGGTGCTGCATCAGCCCTTGCGGCCCTTGAAGTGCTCCAGCAGGAACCTGAGCGTATTGACCGGTTGTGGCAAAACACCAGGTATGCTTTGCAGGAGTTGGTTTCCCTCGGTTTTGATACCGGGGCCTCTGATACACCGATTATTCCCATCTATGTCCGGGACAGCATGAAAACATTTTGCTTTTCCAAAATGCTGCTCGATGAAGGTGTTTTTGTAAATCCCATAACTTCGCCGGCCGTACAGCCGGGCAACAGCATGATTCGCTTCAGTCTTATGGCAACACATTCCATGGATCAGATTAACAGCGCGCTGGAGAAAATTCAAAAGGTTGCCCGGCAGATTGAAATTCTGTAACAGATGAATATCAGGGTTAAAGAGGTTACCACCGCCAGGGAACTGAAGGACTTTGTGAATTTTCCATATACCCTGTATTCAGGCAACCGCTATTTCGTGCCTCCGCTCCGGTTTGATGAAGCCGCTACACTCAACCGGAAAAAAAATCCTGCCTTTGAATATTGTGATGCCCGGTACTGGCTGGCATATAAGAATGATAAAATTGCCGGACGCGTGGCGGCAATCATGAACCATGCGTTTGTGAAAAAGTGGAACCGGCGGTACATGCGGTTTGGATGGTTCGATTTTATTGAAGACGAAACCGTTGCCTCGGCATTACTCGAACAGGTAGAAAAATATGCTCATTCCATGGAATGTGAAGCCATTCATGGTCCCATGGGATTTACAGACCTGGATCATGAAGGGATGCTTGTCGAGGGCTTTGAAGAAACAGGTACGCTGGCAACCATATATAATTATCCGTACTATCCGAAGGTAATGGAAAAGCTGGGCTATAGGAAAGATACCGACTGGGTGGAATTCAGGATTAAAATGCCCGATGGGATTCCGGAGAATATTGAACGCCTCGCCGCCATCGTGCAGGCAAGGTATAAACTGAATGTAGTCAGAGCCAAAAAAGCCAAAGAGGTGCTGAAGTACACCAAGTCCCTCTTTGATATTATTAACAAGTCCTACGCTCACCTTTACGGTGTCGTGGAACTTACCGATAAACAGATTGCCTATTATACGAAGCAATATTTCAGTTTCATCAGAACCGATTACCTTGCACTGGTTACGGATGCAACCGGTCAACTGATTGCATTTGGAATAACCATGCCTTCTTTATCGGCTGCACTTCAGAAAAACAAAGGCAGGCTCCTTCCTTTTGGATTTCTGCCGCTTCTCAGGGCCATGAAGAAAAATGATGTCGCCGATTTGTATCTGGTGGCGGTTCGCCCGGACTGGCAGGGCAAGGGCGTCAATGCCCTGCTCATGAGGGAACTTAACGCCTCCTACGTCCGC
>JADZBN010000119.1 GCA_020852075.1 Bacteroidia bacterium | reverse complement strand
GGTTTGTGGAGTCATCTCCCACTCTGTCCTGTCAACGGGTTTATACAATTTGCTTACATAAAATTCAAACTGCCATTTTTGAGCATTCATAACATTGGCCAGGTAGGAATTGCGGCTGATTTCCAGTGTGGAATAATCTTTCCATTTATCGGGATAACAAACCTTGCGGTCAATTTTGGATAATTTTACAAGTGCTTTTTCCTTGGTTTGTGCCGTCATCCAGTCGAGCTTTTCAATTCTGTCCCTGTAGCTATCCATCATATTTTGTACAAGATCATCATAGCGTTTCTTCATGGCAGGAGACACAAATGCTGCAACATAAAGTTGTCCGAGTGCATCGCCCAGGTAATTTTCTTCCTGGTCCAGGATTCTTTTCCAGCGGGGCCGCTGAACGGTCACGCCTGAAAGCACCGTACCATAAAATGCAAAATGTTCTTTATCAAAGGCAGCACTGAGTTGACCGGCAAAATGATTAATCACTGACCAGCGTAAATATGCCTTCCAGTTTTTTATGCTTTCCGCATTCAGGCATTTTTCCACCTGCCGGTAAAACTCGGGTTGACCGATGATTACCGAGTCAATATTATGAATCGCCATCCTGTCCAGTTGCTCGCGCCAGTTAATGGAAGGTGTCAGGCTGGAAGTAAACTGCGCCAATGACATCTTGTGGTAATTATTGTACGGATCACGCAGGTCTTCCAGTTTCCGGGAAGCCCCTGCAAGTTCCGTTTCTATTTTCATTACTGCCGAGGCATTGACGTTGGCAATGCCGGGATCATCTCCCATGAGAATGAACATTCTGGTAACGTGTAAAATATATTCCTTCCGGATGTTTTGTGTCCTGCTGTCTTTATTAAAATAATAATCCCTGTCAGGCAGGCCGATTCCACCCTGGTAAAAATGCAGGCTGTATTTTGCACTGTTCATTTCATCCTGGAACAAAGCGGGGGAATATAACGGGCTGCCGGCATTTACCTGAAAATCAGAAATGGTATTTATCAGAGCGGTTTTGTCCGCAATTGCATTGATCTTGTCCATGACGGCCTGAAGCGGCTGCATACCGAGTTTATCAATGGTGACGGAGTCCATACCACTCACCCAGAAATCGCCAATTTTCTGGGTATTGCTTCCCTTTTCCGCTTTTTGGTTTGCTGCTGCATCTTCGCATATTTTCCTGAGTTTATTGTAATTCTCATCCCTTACCAGATTGGCGATTCCCCATCTCCGTTCTGATGCCGGAATCGGATGATCTTTCATCCATCTTCCTGTGGCAAACCTGAAGAAGTCATCGCCCGGTTTTTGGGTACTGTCAATCCATTGCCAAAGAAAATCATCGCTGGTATTGGCGTTGGGTGTGGAAGCAGGGCGGGAACACGCGATGAAACAAAGGGCCAGAAGAGCGATACTTCCGGCCAAAGAAGCAGTTTTCATAGTTGAGAGATGCCGTTTAATGGGCGTACAAAACTACACAAATCAGAGTATTGTTTGTGTAAGCATGAGATATTAATCCGGGGGGCAATACCAGGTAACATATTCAATCCTTTTGAAACTGAAACCGCTGATAAACTGAAGGATTCATGACAATTGGGTACTCAATGATTTTATAGTTTCGCCAAAATTCATTTTATGATTTTTCAAAAGCCACATCGTCTGATTGCGTGTGCCATCGTAATGTTTTCCGTGAATATCGCCCTGCCGGTTGTTCCCGATTCGACCATCCATTATCCTCAGGAAAGGCACCTGAATAATATCCG
The DNA here is from genome assembly GCA_020852075.1 of Bacteroidia bacterium. Lineage (GTDB taxonomy): Bacteria > Bacteroidota > Bacteroidia > AKYH767-A > 2013-40CM-41-45 > JADZBN01. Next base: position 11,385 of record JADZBN010000119.1, on the reverse strand, counting down.
CCAACTGACCTTTGGCGGTGATAATGCAGAGGCCTATTTCAGCTTTAGCCAGAATGGCATTGTTTTCCAGGCAACCAATCCTGCATGGAATGCATCCTGCGACCAGATATTTTATTCCAGACTGGATTCGTTCCAGCCGGTTCTTGTCAGTACCGGCAAAGGCAGGACCACCTGCTCCTATTTTCTTCCGGGTGATTCAACATTTCTGTATGCATCCACCCATGAATCGGGTGATGCGTGCCCGCCCAAACCTGCACCGAGGGCCGATCATAAATATGTGTGGCCGGTGTATGATTCCTTTGATATTTATGTTGCAGATCTGAAAGGAAAGATTTTGAAAAAACTGACGGATAGTCCGGGATATGATGCAGAAGCGACCGTCAGTCCTAAAGGCGACCGGATTGTTTTCACGTCCATGCGAAACGGTGATCTGGAACTTTATACTATGAAGATTGACGGGAGCGACGTGAAACAGATAACGCATGAATTGGGATACGATGGAGGTGCATTTTTTTCACCGGACGGAACCAGACTTGTGTTCAGGGCATCAAGGCCAAAATCTGCAGAAGAAATCCAGGTATATAAAGACCTGCTAAGTCAGCATGAGGTGATGCCGACCAATATGGAGTTATTTGTATGCAATGCAGACGGTTCAGATCTGAAGCAGGTAACGCACCTTGGCGGTGCAAACTGGGCGCCGTTTTTTTCACCCGATGGAAAAAAGATTATTTTTTCCAGCAATCACATTACCCGGGGATTTCATTTCAACCTTTGGATGTGCAATCTGGATGGTACAGGCCTGGAGCAGATAACATTCGATCCTGTATTTGATGCCTTTCCGGTATTCTCTCCGGATGGAACCAAGCTCATATTTTCAAGCAACAGGAATAATGGGGGAACGCACAATACCAACCTCTTTATTGCAGACTGGAAACCATAATTCGGAATCATTTATTCTGATTATCTTTGCCGCCGGAAAATTTTCCTGAGCCTTGCCGCCATTTATGAAACCTGGTACTATTTTATTGATTGCTGCTGTTTTAGGTATTTCAGTTATTATTTATTTTAAAAAAATCAGAGGAGGGGAAGAAAATGCGTCTGGTCCGGACGGAAAGTCCGGCACATCCTCTGTACTTTCTGTTAACGGTTTTGTAACCCATCCTGAAAAAGTAAAGGATGTGATTTTTACCACAGGTACATTGTATGCAAACAATGAAATTGAAGTCCGCAATGAGATTGCAGGAAAAGTTACCGGTATTTTTTTTAAAGAAGGACCACCGGTAAAAAAGGGTGATTTGCTGGTAAAGATTTATGATGAAGATCTTAAAGCAGCACTAAAAAAACTGCAGTATGAGGAGGAACAGGCATCACGGGAAGAAAAACGGCAAAAGGATTTGCTTGAGATAAATGGTGTAAGCCGCCAGGATTATGAGGAAGCTCTGAATACGCTGAATATGATCCGTGCAGACATTGAGGGCACAAACAGTAATATCAGCAAGACCGAAATCAGAGCCCCATTCGATGGGGTAGCCGGTCTGAAGAATATCAATATAGGAGAATATCTCCCGGTTAATACCTCCATTGTCAGCCTTCAGGATCTGGATCCCATGAAACTGGATTTCTCAATTCCGGAAAAATACCGGCTTAGTGCCGAAATCAATTCTATCCTGTCGTTCAGGGTGGAAGGAATTGAAAAGCCATTCACCGCAACGGTTTATGCGATGGAGCCCAGCATTGATTTGCAGACTAAAACCTTGTTACTAAGGGCTATTTGTGAAAACCACGGGCAACAGTTGTTGCCGGGGGTTTTTGCAAAGATTGAATTTCCACTCAGGACCATTCCGCAAGCCCTGATGATACCAACTCAGGCCGTAATACCGGAATTCAACGGACAAAAAATTTTCCTGGTGAAGGATGGCAAGGCGTTTCCGGTCATGGTGAAACTCGGAATCCGCAACGATTCCACCGTACAGGTTACGGAGGGTATTTCTGCCGGGGACACCGTTTTGACAACGGGCATAATGCAGATCCGGAAGGGAGCTCCTGTACATGTTAAATTATAATTTTTACTGCCAGGACCTGACCATAACCGATTTATGAGTCTTTCATCACTCAGCATTAACCGACCCGTACTTGCCATGGTAATGTCCATCATTATCGTGCTTTTTGGAGTGATCGGATTTGACTTTCTGGGTGTTAGGGAATTTCCGTCAATTGACCCGCCTGTAATTACTGTTACTACATCCTATAAGGGGGCCAACGCAGAGATCATAGAAAGCCAGATTACGGAGCCCCTGGAAAAATCCATCAACGGGATTGCAGGCATCCGGTCCCTTTCCTCAAGCAGCAATCTCGGTTCCAGTGTAATCACGGTTGAATTTGGTCTTGATGTTGATCTTGAGGCAGCAGCAAATGATGTGAGGGACAAGGTAAGCCAGGCATCGCGGCAACTTCCCCAGGATATTGACGCCCCTCCGATAGTCACCAAAGCGGACGCAAACAGTGACGCTATTATTTCCATGACGGTGGTGAGTCATACCAAAAATCAACTTGAGGTGAGTGACTATGCCGCAAACGTAATCCAGGAAAGGCTTCAGACCATTCCGGGAGTGAGTCTTGTGCAGATCTGGGGTGAGAAAAAATATGCGATGCGGATCTGGCTGGATCCGGACAAACTGGGAGCACTCAGTCTTACCCCACTGGACGTTCAGGCAGCATTAAACCGTGAGAACATTGAACTCCCCGCAGGAAAGCTGGCCGGCAGTGCCTCTGAGCTGTCTGTAAAAACCATGGGCAAGCTGGTCACCACAGATGATTTTAATAATCTGATTATTGCTGATAATGGTTCCCAAACCATCCGGTTAAAAGATATAGGCTATGCAGCCCTTGGACCGGAGAATGAAGAGACCATCCTGAAAGAAAGCGGCATACCCATGATCGGCCTGGCCATAGTTCCACAGCCGGGTTCCAATTATATTGAGATTGCAGATGAATTTTACAAGAGGTATGATCAGTTGAAGAAAGAACTGCCGAAAGACTTTACCATAGACATAGCGCTTGATAAAACACAGTTTATCCGCAGTTCCATTACGGAAGTTCAGGAAACGCTGATGATAGCCTTCTTTCTCGTTGTACTCATCATCTTTCTTTTCTTCCGCGACTGGCTCATTGCGATAAGACCATTGATTGATATTCCTGTTTCCCTGATCGGCGCATTTTTTATCATGTACCTTGCGGGATTTTCCATCAACATTCTCACGCTGCTGGCGATTGTACTGGCCACCGGACTGGTGGTGGATGATGGAATTGTGGTGACAGAAAACATTTATAAAAAGCTGGAGGCAGGCATGAAACCTGTGAAGGCTGCACACGAAGGTTCGAATGAAATCTTCTTTGCGGTTCTCTCCACCTCCATTACCCTTGCAGTAGTCTTTCTTCCCATCATATTCCTTCAGGGATTTGTCGGAAGGCTTTTCCGGGAATTCGGTATCGTAATGGCGGGCGCTATTCTCATCTCCGCCTTTGTTTCACTTTCACTAACGCCTGTCCTGAATGTAAAGCTTATTCGCCGTAACCATACCTATTCCAGATTTTATCTGAAGACCGAACCTTTTTTTACCGGCATGACCGAACGATACCGCAGGTCCCTTACGAGTTTTATGAAGAAAAGGTCCTGGGCGATTATCCTCCTTTTTATATCTGCCGGAATGATATTCGGTATTGGCAGTCTTCTTCAGAGTGAACTGGCGCCTCTGGAGGACAGGAACTGGTTGCGGCTTGCTGTTACCGCCCCGGAAGGAACATCCTATGAATACATGGATCACTTCATGGATAAAATTTCTGATTTGGTAACAGATTCTGTTCCGGAAAAAAGGGTTTTGCTATCGGTGACAGCCCCCAGTTTTACAGGTTCTGGTTCTGTCAATTCTGGTTTCGCAAGGATTACATTTGTTGATGCAGACAAACGGAAACGGTCCCAGCAGCAACTGGCCGATTACCTGAGTAAAAAATTCCGCTCATTTCCGGAAGGAAAAATTTTTGTGATCCAGGAACAAACCATTGCAGTAGGTGGTGCTTCCAGGGGGGGCTTACCTGTACAATATGTGGTGCAAAATTCAGATTTTGATAAATTGAAGGAATCTCTTCCTTCATTTCTGGATGAAGCATCTAAAAGCCCTGTATTTCAGGGCGTGGATGTTAACCTGAAGTTCAACAAACCTGAGTTGTATGTTTCCATTGACAGGGACAGGGCGAATGCAATGGGTGTTTCCGTGGAAGATATTGCACAAACGCTTCAGATAGCTTACAGTGCCGGCCGTATTTCCTACTTTACCATGTCGGGAAAGCAGTATCAGGTAATCGCCCAGGTTAAAAAATCAGACCGGGACGAACCCCTGGATCTCAAAGCATTGTACGTCCGGAATAAATATGGCGATATGGTTCAGGTAGATAACCTGGTGGAAACGGTCGAAGAGAGCAGCCCGCCACAGTTGTACCATTTTAACAGGTATAAATCAGCAACTGTATCCGCCGGACTGGCTCCCGGTAAAACGATTGGTGACGGGATCGCTGAAATGGACAGGATTAAAGAGAAAGTACTGGATAAAACTTTTACTACAGACCTTACTGGACCATCAAGGGATTTTGCCGAGAGCAGTTCGAACATCCTCTTTGCTTTTGTTCTTGCCCTAATCCTGGTGTACCTGATTCTCGCGGCTCAATTTGAAAGCTTTATGGATCCGTTCATTATCATGTTTACCGTACCTCTTGCCATTGGCGGAGCTGTATTGTCTTTATGGTTGTTTAACCAGACACTGAACATTTTTTCAGAAATTGGTATTATCATGCTCATCGGCCTTGTTACCAAGAACGGAATCCTTATTGTGGACTTTGCCAACAATCAGAAAAGAGCCGGATTAAATGTTCATGATGCTGCTATTGAAGCTTCCACCATGCGCCTTCGTCCCATACTTATGACCAGCATCGCTACCATACTTGGAGCCCTGCCGATTGCCATTGGCCTGGGCAATGGGGCGCAGAGCCGGATCCCCATGGGAATCGCGGTGGTAGGCGGACTGCTCTTTTCCCTGGTGCTTACATTATACGTCATTCCTGCCATGTACACATTTATCTCTCTGAAAAGAAAAACACAGGATGAATAGGGCCGGAATCGGGCAAACCGGAAGATTCTGTTTGTACCATCTGGTACCATGGATGTTTTTGGCACTGATGTCAGGACATGTTGCCGCTCAGGACACCCCGCTCAGCCTGGACTCTGCCATGGCTATCGCGATGGTCAACAATTTTGACATACGGATTGCCCGCAATGTTCAGGCACAGCAGGAGAACCTGAATAATGCAGGTGAGGCCGGGATGTTGCCTTCAATAGATGCCTCTGGAACCTATACCAAATCCAGCAATTCAACAGTTCAGCATTATTCAAGCGGCCTGGAAGTGAAAAAAGACCGTGCAGGATCAGAATTTGTAACCGGTGATGCCGCTCTGTCCTGGACTATTTTTGACGGAGGTGGAATGTTTGCCTCGCGAAAAAAGCTCTCCGAGCTCTCCGAGCAGGGAAAGAAATCCCTGAAGATTCAGGTTGAAAATTCCCTGCAGGAGCTTATCACAGGATATTATTCCATCGTTCAGCAACAACAACTGATAAAAGCATTCGAAGAGGAAATTGTGCTTGATTCCATCCGGGTGGAAATTTCAAAACGGAAATTAAGCAATGGAAGCGGTTCAAAACTGGATGTACTGCTTGCAACCACCACCTTAAATGCGGACAAATCGTCGCTGATGGCCCTCCTCTCGGGAATGAAACAACTTCATCATTCTCTCAATGTCATTATGGGACGTGATCCTGACATTTCCTTTACAGTAGAAGACACGGTAATAATTTCCCTTCAGCCAGACCTGGCTACCCTGAGGAGCAACCTGGAAGCCAATAATAATACATTGCTGTATTACAGATACAGCAAATCCATATCGGATCTGGGCCTGCGGCAGGCAAAAGCCAGGCAATGGCCGGTCATTACCTTAACGGGCAACTATGTGTACAGCAAAACAACAAATGATGCCGGTTTTATCCTCCTTAACCGGAACCTGGGATTTAATTACGGGGTAACTGCCGCTCTTCCCCTATTCCGCGGTTTTACAATCCGGAATCAGATCCGGAATGCAAGACTGGACGTTCTGAATGCCTCCCTGGAATATGAAATGAAAACAAAAGAAATTTATTCCAATTTGATTGATGCCTACAATACCTTCAGGGATAATCTGGAAATTCTGAAACTGGAGGAGGAGAATATAATTGCAGCCCGTGAAGTGTTGTATATTTCATCGGAACGATACAAGGCAGGGCTGTCAAATTCAGCCGAGCAGGCAGAGGCACAATCCACTTTCGAACAGGCCATGCAGCGGCTTACCAGTGCCCGGTTCAATGCCAAGGTCAGTGAAACGGACCTTATCAGGATCAGTGGCGGACTGATAAGGTAATGTGCTGAGAGATTTGTATGTTCGCATTCAGCCCATGTCTTTCGCCAGGAGCCCACTACCTTCACACATCACCGTTGCGTTACGTGAATTTATTCAGAGCCAGAAATTTTCCGGGATCCTACTGATTTTCTGTACTGCAGTTTCAATATTCCTTTCCAACAGTTTTTTTTCGGAATCTTATATTCACTTCTGGCATGAACCGGTATTCTCATCATTTCCGGGGCTACCCGGAGGTATGAATGCTGAACTTGTAGTTAACGACATCCTGATGGCTTTCTTCTTCCTGCTGGTAGGACTGGAAATTAAAAGGGAACTTGTCAGTGGTGAGCTATCTGCCTTTTCAAAAGCAAGTTTGCCGGTGGCAGCAGCTATCGGAGGAATGGTTTTTCCCGCGGTAATCTATACAGCATTCAATGCCGGATTACCAAGCGCCTCCGGATGGGGAATTCCCATGGCCACAGATATTGCGTTTGCCATAGGCGTTATGTCCATCCTGGGCAAACGGGTTCCTGATTCACTGCGGATCTTACTTACAGCTCTCGCTGTGGTGGATGATCTTGGCGCGGTAGCGGTGATAGCCCTTTTCTATTCAGGCAGTATTTCGGGTACTTACCTGATGTATGCAGGATTGGTGGTAATATGCCTGATGCTGATGAACCGGATGAAAGTAAGGTATGTTTTTCCATACCTGTTATTGGGAGCTGTGTTATGGTATTTTGTACTGATGAGTGGCGTTCACGCGACGATAGCCGGCGTATTGCTTGCCTTTACCATTCCTTATAACCGGAAGAAGGATAAATCACCCCTTACCACATTGGAACATTGGTTACATGCACCGGTGAATTACTGTATTATGCCCGTATTTGCTCTGGCGAATACTGCCATGGTAATTCCTGCGGATTTCATAAAAAACCTTCAAAGTATGGAGAGTGCAGGAATCGGATTGGGACTGATATTCGGTAAACCCATCGGTATTCTGTTATTTATCTGGCTTGCGGTTAAAATCAGGATAAGTTCCATGCCCGTCCATTCAAATTTCCGGCAAATGCTCGGAATTGGTTTCCTGGGTGGCATCGGGTTTACCATGTCCATTTTTATTTCCCTGCTTGCCTTTGACGATCCCCTTCATGTTCTTAACGGAAAAATTACCATTCTCATAGCCTCACTGGTTGCCGGAATTACCGGTTTTTTCCTCCTGAAAGGGGCTGTAAAAGAAAAACAAGGAATTCCCCGCTCACGATAACCAAACTTAATTGACTGCAAGGGATGTTTTTCGTAATTTGGTATGAAATCCCCATTCGCATGGTAATCCGGATTCTCATATTTGTTATGCTCACAGGCGGTATTTTTACTGCCGGTGCGCAACAGGTAAATAAGCTTATTATTACCGATAACCTGTCCAATGCAAGCAAGTTCGGTTATGGAAAACCCAAGCCTGCACCCCCTCGGGATACTTTTGCCATAATGCCTGAAAAAGGTACTCAGGTACTGGTTTTTGTGGATCTCACACCCGATCCGTCCTTGCCGGAACAATATAAGCTCCGGTTTACCGTGTACAAACTGAGCGGAGATCAGCCGGTTTGGGTGGACGACAGGGTAATGGATCAGAAAAGAACAAGTACCTGGTGCCTGACAGCTTTTAATTTATTTGATACAGGGAATTACCAGGTGGTACTCTCCCCATCGGATGATAAAGGAAAGATACTGGCACACGGCGATTTTAAGGTAATCAAACAATAGCACAGAGGGATCGGGCTTTCGCATCTTTTCTTTAATATATTCCCCGTCCGGTTTACAGCGTATTTTTCCATTGAATAAAAACATCTTTTGGTCATTGACGGTGGGCCGCCGGATAATTCCGTTTGTTTTGCCCTGAAATTTGCGAATGGTAATAGTATTTTCTTTACTTTAACCTACTCTTTTGAACCTGTAACATGAAATCTGCTTTATTAATAATGCTATGCCTTTCTGTGGGAGGAACTATTTCCCGTTGCGAGGCACAACTGCTACCGTTTGGAATCGGCGTGGAAGCGGGTGCAAATCTCAGCCGCTATTCCCAAGAAGAAAATCTGAAAGCCAATTCAAGAGTGGGCTACCAGATAGGCGGATATTTAACGCTAGGGAAAAAATCATTTCTGCGGACCGGTGTATATTTTTTCAGGATGAATCCCCAACTTCAAATTACGGACAGCCTGAATATTACTACTGCATTGCAGGATGATTATCCGGTAAACTATATCCAGGTACCCGTTCATTACGGATTTTATCTTGTCAATCCGCCGACAGGAATTTTTAAGCTATATATGCTGCTGGGTGGCGCTTATGCTTCCGTACTGAAGGTGGGGAGCAATGATTTTGGCCTGGAGAAAGACAATTACAACAGTTCCTCTTTCAGTCTGAACGGAGGTATTGGAATGCATATAGCCACGATTGTTGTGGACATACAGTATGATTATGGCCTCACCAATGTTTTCAAGTACAACAGTGAGACAAAAAACCGGATGTTAAGTATTTCGGCCGGGGTTCATTTCTGAACTCTCCATCTGACCGATTTGTACAGTCATGCACAACCTGGAACCTGAAGATATTATTTCTATTGTAAACCTTGAACTGGAAGACAAGGATGCATTTACTTTCCCGGCTCTATTCCAGGATGGACTGGATGAAATACGCACAGACCCTGTCCGGGCAGTATTTTTCAATCCGGAAACCAGGCTGCAGGAAACACATTGGATTGTTGCCGATGAAATTCCAGGAGATGATGTCAACGGAAGGTTTATTATTTATTCAGAGGAAGACAACCTTTTTGGTATTGCCGGTAAAACAGGTCCAGGCGAAGGTGAATCAGGAAGTATTACCGGCTTTTATGGGTCACTTGCAGATGCACTTGACAATCTTTCGGATGAGATTAATCCCTGATTTCAATTTCTGGTCATCCCAGGTCTTTTTAGGATTTTTTTACCTGTCGTATGCGCCTTTGTGTCTCACTACTGAATTCCAATGAAGCGTAATATTGGGAACCGAAGGGTGATTTATCCTGTGTTTTGGTTAAATTTCTTTAACAGGAATCTTTTTCAAAATCCGTTATCTTTATTATCCCGTATATCCATTAAAAAAAAATGAAAAGAATTACCTTTTCGGCAGTATTATACCTGATGACCCTGATGATTTCAGGCTGCAAGGGAAATACGGATCAGAACCATCCCATTTATAAATCCATGGAACAACATCCCGCAGTTACTGATACTGCAACATTCGGTGCAGGGTGTTTCTGGTGTACAGAAGCCCAGTTTCAATTATTAAACGGTATAATTTCCGTAACCTCAGGATATTCCGGAGGAAATGTAAAAAATCCTTCTTACCGGGAGGTTTGTACCGGACGAACCGGTCATGCAGAAGTTTCGCAGATCGTATATGATACATCTAAAATATCGTATGAAGAATTGTTGGAAGCATTCTGGAAAGCACATGATCCCACGCAACTGAACAGACAGGGTAATGACACAGGTACCCAATACCGATCGGTTATTTTTTACCATAATGAAAAGCAACGTTTGCTGGCCGAGCAATACAAAAAGCTGCTGGATGCTTCAGGCGCCTTTGATGCACCCATAGTTACGGAAATAGTTCCATTCACAGCATTTTACAAGGCGGAGGATTACCATCAGAATTATTTCAATGAAAACGGGGAACAGCCTTATTGCAGGTTTGTGGTCGCCCCCAAGGTGGAAAAATTCAAAAAGGTTTTTAAAGGCAAATTAAAGGACGAAATAGAGAATCAGAACCGGTAGGAACGGTGAAGTTTACTGCTTGGACACCCTGATAACTACGGCTACTGCATTGGCACCATTCAGCGGTGTGGCAAGCACTGCCCTCCCGTTTGCATCATTAAACCTGGCATCACCGACCAGTTCGGTGCCCAACGCATTCCGGATTCTCTCTTCCATACCGCCGGAAGTGGTACGGTTGATTTTATCATTGAGCGCCTTGTAATCAACGGGTTTTTTGGTGATCACCACTGCCATGACATCCTGAGTCCCGATACTGTCAGGGCGCAGGGAATAATCGCGCGGAAATAAGCGCGTTCCGGTTATCCCGCAATACGGGGAATGCTTGGGTGTATAAGGGAACAAAATGTATGATGATCCATCGGTTTCCTGTCCAAAGACATAGGTATAGCATTCCACATTGTTGGTCGCTTCCAGCTTGAAATGTTCATTTACTCTCATGGGAGTAACCGTGGTGAAAACACCGTTCCCATCAGACCGGAGCGGAATGTTCTTATTGGTTTCATTACTTACCAGCCCTATAGCTACATCTAACTCATCAGGATCGAACTTTTTACCGTCACCCATAGGATAAAGTCCGTAGGCCTCCTTTGTGAAAAAATCAAAATCCCTGTAACGGATCCAACCGATACCGTTTTCACCCCATTCATCGCCCCAACTGTTCATTATCTGGAAGGCACCGCCCTCCAGGTAATCATCGTATCCGATGACACACATACAGTGTCCGCCAAAACCACTCATATTATAATCTTCACGTTCCGGAATCCAGACCTTTTTCCCCAGCATACCCTGCATGAAACTTCCTCCCACCATCATCCCGACGACCACCGGCGCACCCTGGGCAAGATTTTGCTTTATTGCCAGCATATCCACCTTGTAATCATCACCACTTTTTGTCAGCCGTTGTGATCCTTTTATTCTGTACTGTGAAGCGTCCTGCATTTGTGAACCGTCGGGCATCCGGCTGCAATCCTCGTCGGAATATGGAAACTGGTCATAAGGCAATGCTCCTACCCGAAGCATATTGTCCATGGCCTTTTCAATGTATGAACCCTGACAACCGGACAGGTGAATCTGGTTGTACAGAAAGGCAGGACTG
>JADZBN010000118.1 GCA_020852075.1 Bacteroidia bacterium | reverse complement strand
CAATACCATTTTCATCCTGAGGTCTATGAATGGAATGTGAACTCTTACCGTCAGGTGGCCGGCCTGAACGACAGACTGAAAAATTGCAGGGATTCCCTCTTTTGTTTTGCATGGAGCGGAAGCGACCACCCCTGGGAGATTATTCATGTTGTACGGAATTATTATCCTGTACTGCTTGCAAAGAAGGCCTACTTTAATTCTGCATCATACCTGTTTGGAGCAACAGGGAAAAGTATTTTTCCAGACACGCTGTGGCAGCAGACCGTGCCTACAGCCAGTACTTCAGGTCCGGATGCAGGCATTGCAGTTCTTGACACCGGAACGGACTACAGCCCGGGTATTTCAAAATTAATATCAGAAATTCGGGGAAGCGGATACCGAATAGTGACAGTTTCCACCCGTTTCAGATCCTCTGTTCCCAAAATGACTTCTTCCATTGTTTTGTCATTTGATGCAGAGGGGCAAAGTAGCTGGTTTTCCAGTGTTCACCTGGAAGAATTCAGGATCAACCCTGACGGATGGAATGAAGCTGTGTTGTCACGTAATATCCCCGAAGAATTTGTAAACACAGGAAAAGTAAATTGTTATATCTATAATGTGGACGGCGACCGCCTTGAATACGATGGTATTCACGTTATTGTATATAATTGGGACGATCCTTACAATCAATGACTATTCTGCAACAGCTCCGCCTTTGTATAGCTGTTTCCGGTATCGAAGGGAAGGGGAAGGAATAAATGGCCCCAGGTTGAGGTTCTCCCAGATGGTGTCAATCCTTTGAATGGTCTTTTCATCGGAAGCAAGAATGTTAGGCCAGTCTCTCTGGAATCCGTCAAGGTCTTTCGTCTTCCGGGTCCCATCCAGAATGATATGAGAGCATTCATTTGCTGTTGTACTTTCAAGAATGTAACTGTCCCTTTTTGGATCCAGGTTATTGGTGAACCTCCATACCGCGTCAGCAATGTCGCTAATATCAACGGTGTGTTCCAGGAAAATAATTACTTTAATATTTTTGAATGATTCCAGACGGAAGATTTTCCGGCCTGTTTCTGAAACTTGCCCTTTTCGACTCTTTTCGATAGAAATAAAGACCAGAGAAATTCCTAACGCGGTCAGGGAAGCATTTACCTGTTTTATTTCCGGAAAAATCGGACGGAGAGATGCAAGAACCTGATCATCCTGCAATGAAAATGCCGCTGAAGATGCGGGAATTCTTCCGGCTAATTCTTCTGCATTCTTTTTGGTGGCGTCAATGCCAATCTTTCCGCCTAATGACATAACACTGCAGCTATGATCCAGAACATCCACCGGCCCCTGCGTAAAACTGGTATCATAGAATGGATCGTAATGTTCGCTGATCACCCGGGCTACTTCAATGGGGTTATGAATATTGACATCCCCGTCTGTTATAATCATCATTTTTGTAAACATCATCTGTCCTGCACCCCATAAACTGTGCATTACCTTGGATGCCTGTCCGGGATAATCCTTGCGTATTTTTACAATAACCAGGTTGTGAAATACACCCTCCACCGGCAGATTCATATCTGCAATTTCGGGAACTACCGTCATCTTTATCGGCATAAGGAAGATGCGTTCAGTAGCCTTTCCGATCCATGCGTCTTCCTGTGGAGGGATTCCGACAATGGTTGCCGGGAACACCGCATCTGTCCTGTGTGTAATGCAGGTAATATGAAACTTCGGGTAATAATCAGCCAGCGAATAATAGCCTGTATGATCTCCAAAGGGGCCTTCAAGAATATATTCTTCAGCAGGATCTATGTAGCCTTCAAGTACAATGTCGGCATCTGCAGGCACCTCAACATCCTGGGTGATGCAACGGACCAGGTCCACTTTTTTCTTTCTGAGAAAGCCTGCAAAAATATATTCATCAACGCCATCAGGAAGGGGAGTGGATGCACAATAAGTGTAACACGGATCGCCGCCAAGTGAAACGGCAACAGGCATTTTCATGCCAAGTTTCCGGTATTCCGCCATATGCCTGGCACTGACTTTATGCCGGTGCCAGTGCATGGCAGTCAGGTCAGGCCCGAATACCTGCATCCGGTACAAGCCCACATTTCTGATACCTGTCTGGGGATCACGGGTATGAATGACGGGCAAAGTGAGGAACGGCCCGCCATCCTCCGGCCAGCATTTCAAAACCGGGAATTTGGTTACATCGGGGTTATCCATTATCACCTGCTGGCACTCACCCCGTTCTTTTACTACCCTGGGCATCCATGATGCAATGGAACGGAGGGTCGGCAGCATTTTAAGTTTATCAAGAAGCGATGTTTTATTGCCAGTCAGTTCCCTGAGAATCTTTTCCATCTCCTTTCCAATGTCATCCAGCCGGTTCACACCAAGTGCAAGAGACATTCTCTTTTCTGTACCCATGGAGTTAATCAGGAGCGGATAAGGTGTACCGGTATTTTCAAACAATAGTGCAGGACCATTTTTCTTTGATACCCTGTCGGTGATCTCTGCAATTTCCAAATGTGGGTTTACATACTCCCGGATCCTGATAAGTTCACCATGCTCCTCGAGTGTTTCAATCCAATGTCTCGTGTTCCTGTACATAAATATTAATTGGACGGTAAAGGTAGCAATAAGACCTATGGAATGTGGGATCCACCATGTCAAAAAATGGTGATCGGCGGTGTAGCGGTATTACAGGCGTGATTCAGGTAATGTTATTGTTTCACCAATTTTCCCGAACCTGTAGAACCGTCAGATTCTGTCAGTTGATAAAACAGCAATCCGGGAGAGATATCCGGAAGTCTGATGTCGTAACGGTTTCCTTCGGTCTGCCTTTCCAAAATCAACCTGCCGGATTCATCAAAAATCCTGAGAATTGCTTTGCCTGCATGCATTCTGCATAAGGTGAACACATCCTCCGATATATCAGGAGCGAAAAAAACGGTTGCCGGTTCCATGGAACTCAATCCAACACTGTTATCGCCAAGTTTTGCAAAAAGTATATCACTGTTGCCGGAGGTTGAAAGGTTGATGTTATCAAACCTTGCATTGTTGCTCTGGATATAACCTGCAATAAATACATCCTGGTTTTGATAAACAGATATTGATTTAGCAACATCCTGGTTGGAGCCGCCTCCGGATGTTGCCCATAAAATGCTACCGGAAGGATCCAGTTTCATGACGAACACATCTGCGTATGCCGGCAGGGTATTACTATTGATAAGGGTTGTTGCCCCCAGCGTGATTGAATTACTGTAAAAACAGCCGGTGGCATACAGATTCCCTGAAGCATCCGTGGAGAGGCCATAGCATATATCATTTCCTGAACCGCCCTGGCTCTGACCCCATATTGCATTACCATAGGAATCAAATTTGACAATGAAGAAATCATTATTCTCCACAGAATTATTTGTCAGCATAATGTTATCAAACTGAATCGTTGATTCAAAAACGCCCGTCATATATATAGCTCCATTCAGATCTGTGGTAACACAATTTCCTGATTCATGGCCTGGAACGGGACTTGTACCTGAACGCATCCAGCTAAAATTTCCGTCAGGATCCAGTTTGACAAGGAATACATCGTTATTCCCGGTGCTGTGCAGGGTATCAGAGCCAAAAATCAGGGTATCAAAAAAATAACCGGTCATATAACTATTCCCATTCCTGTCGCAAGTCATACTGTTCAGGTAGGCGTTGCCGCTCCTGCCGGGAGCCGTGGCCCAGAGTGCATTCCCGTTTTCATCCAGTTGGGCTGTGAAGGGTGTCCAGAAATTATAGGCGTGAATTACAAATGAATTGAAACTGACCATCGGGCTTACGGTCATACCGGAGATATAAACGTTTCCCTGTCCATCAGTGGCTACAGACTTACAAAGATCGTCGCCTGAACCACCGAATTTTTTTACCCAAAGTACATTTCCATTAGGATTTATTTTTGCAAGGAATATATCAAAGTAACCCGCAACCGTATTGCTCACACTGAATCCGCCTAAAGTTAGAAGCGGACTTCTGAAATTACCGGCTACATAAATGTTTCCCGATAGATCACATGTGACTGAGTTACCATAGTCATAACTTATTCCTCCACCGTGTAAGGCCCAAAGTACATTTCCGGCAAGATCGGTTTTGGTAACAAAAAAATCCGACATACCGGAGTTGGGCAGAATAAAGGGAGAAACCAGTAAAGGAGAACTCAGGTAAGATCCTGTAAAATATGCGTTACCCTGATTATCATTGACGACCGCATTTGCCACCTCACTTTCGGATCCTCCGGCGATTTTCCCCCATTCCCAGTTTGGTGTCTGAGCGGATACATCGGTCGTTGATGTACCACCTGCAATAAGAAGGCAAAAAATGACGGTACGGTAGTATTGATTTTTCATGATAGCAGTATTTTGCATCTGAACAAAAAGACTGTTATTGCCAGGTTTTTTTGATACTTCAAAAACCCGTTATGAAAGGATCCCAACCGTCAGCCCGGAATCCAAATCAGGTATTAAATTTAGTAAAGTTTATGGGATTTGTATCAAGCTAATATCCAATATGTTAAAAGTATTGGATACCCTAAATATCCCCGCTCATTTCTTGGCAGCGGACAGTATGCATCATTCAATCCGTAGATATTTATAGTAACCCCAGGGGCACTCAACCGTGCTTCCGCTTACAAATCCATTTTTATCCACCCGAAGGTTACCAACTTCCGTGCAGGGTTCATTCCTGTCTGATGGATGCAGGTAGTGTTAATACCTTTAGGATCTGAAAAGTGAAACATAAAACCACGGTAGGTTATGTTTACTCACAAATCAGCCAAACAGAAATTTCCGAAGTACGGATGAACGGAATGTTACGGCTTGAAAATTTGCCGGGTGGATACTGACATCCGGTTCCAGGAATTGATAATAACAATCAGCATGATGATTTGAGCAGTAAGCTTTTCGCCGAATATACCTAAAACCTTATTGTAGGTTTCGTCAGAAACACCGTCCTCTGAAATCTTTGTAACTTCTTCAGTCAATTGAAGAATAGTGCGTTCTTCTTCTGAAAAGAGGTGGGATTCATGCCATACGGAAACCGCAAAAATTCTTCTGGGACTTTCACCCAATTTCAATGCGTCTTCGGTATGCATGTCCAGGCAATAGGCGCAACCATTGATTTGTGATGCACGTATTTTTATCAGTTCCTTGAGTTTTGGTTGAAGTGGACAGGTTTTTCCATAATTCTCAAGCGTTAACATAGCATCAAGCGCCGGGGGATCCACTTCTCTTATGGCTTTTCTTTTTGAAGTTGTCATTTTAATGGTGAATTAATGAATTTAAATAATCAGTAGTTATTTCGTTTTCGGTAATGGCATTCAATCCCTGCAAATTCTTCAGTTGTGTGGCTGTTGACTTCATGGCCTTCATGGCTGTTTTTAAAAAGGACGATCCCAGGCTGATCCTTGCTACCCCTGTTTCTTTTAATACCTGTAAATCGGGTACTCCCGGAAGGGTCAGGATATTTACCGGTAAATGGATTGCTTCAACCACTTCACGGATTTCTGTTTTATTCCTCAACGCTATGGGGAAAAATCCAGTCGCACCTGCTTCCCTGTAGGCAAGCCCCCGGGTTATCAGCGCCTCCAGTCTTGAGGTAGGAGAAGAAAACAAATGAGGATATAATACGACATCGGCTCTTGCATTAATGAATAGCGGAATTCCTGCTTTCTCCGAAAGTTCACGTACCATTTGAATGCGTTGGCATTGTTTGTCCACCGGATACAATGTATTGGATGCATGATCGGTATCTTCCAGATTAATTCCTGCAATTCCCGTCTGAAGAAGCTGGACGATATGCTCCCTGAAAATCCCATCATCCGCTGTATAACCACTTTCAATATCAGCAGTAACAGGTACATTTACTCCGGCCGCAATATTTCTAAACAGAGGCAGAATTTCACCGAAGGGTATTTTTTCTCCGTCCGGATAACCGTGCGTAAAAGCAATGGCAGCACTTGCGGTTGCTACAGCGGGATACCCTGTTCGCTCAAGCAATTTAGCCCCCAGGACATCCCAGATATTCGGTAAAACCAGCGGCTTGCCTGCCTGATGCAACTGTTGGAATTGAATAGCCTTTTCTTTTTGGCTGAAACCTCTGCTCATAATCCCCTGATCCGTTTGACAGAAATATCCTGAATGAAAAACCGTCCGGATTGCACTGCAAAATTACGATTTATAAAAATAAGGCAGGCTATACACCCTATTCCCATGAAGATTGTAACAGCTAATTACACAGGGAGAAGTTTTATGTAACTCAATGAAAATGAAGCAATGAAATAGACCTTTCATTTTATGATTTCATTCATATTTTAAAAGTTCCCCGCAATAACAATTTTCATGATTACAGCATGATATCGGATGAACTACCAATGAATCGCCCTCCATTCGAGGTCAGTTCATGAAGGCGTGATGAATTTTAAATTGATTTATACACCGGTTGTTGATGATTTACTAAGGCATTAATCTACAATACATTCAAACAGTCGTAGGAAGCATTCTTTCCCGTCAGGTTAAGGAACCGGATTGTGATTCCTGGTTAATAGCTTTACCTTCGAACCTGTTATTAGTTATTAGTCTTAATAAAAACCATATTTATGAATCCGCAACATCTCAATATTCTGATATTATTTATTGTGATGCTAATCATAATAGTGGGGGTTTTTGTTTACGTCTATCGCACCTCATTACCCCGCAACACGGAAGGGTCAGGCCAATCCGGTCTTTCCAATCCCAATCAGAAAAGATTTCTGTTTTTTGTTATTCTGGCCGCTGTACTTGTAATTCTTCTTACAGCAACTCTTCCCAAAACACCCTACTATTATTTTGCAAACGAAGAGCCCGCAAAAGTTGTTTTTGTCGTTGCCCGGCAATTTTCGTTTGCGATGTCATATCAATCCGGCAAGCCGGGTACGCCGCCACCCAATGAAGCGATAGAACTTCCGGCAGGCAAAACGGTTGAATTCAGGGTTACCAGCAATGATGTGAATCATGGATTTGCCATATATGACACTCAAAACCAACTGATCGTTCAGACGCAGGCGATGCCCGGTTACGTGAACCGTCTGAGATGGAAATTTGAACAACCGGGTCATTATTCAATCCGCTGTCTTGAATTTTGTGGCGCAGCACACGCTTTTATGGAGTCTTCCTTTCTTGTAAAATAATATTATATGGCAGAGTTAAAACATAAACGGGTACTTTCCCTATGGATACTGACAGTGTTCCTGTTATTTGTGGCGAGTATTATTATGGGCATTCTGATGCGGCTTACACAGGGGAATGCAATGAAAATGGATGTTTCCGGTTTCTTTGAAATCATGACGGTTCACGGTGCCACGATGATTGGGATTTGGTTTGTAGCCGGAATGGCATCGGTACATTATTTACTGCATCGTTATGTCCGGGTAACAACCTGGATAAACCTGTTTGCAATGGTATTTACTGTGATTGGTGTTGTCATGCTCTGGTGTGCAGCATTCATTGGAAAATTTCATGCAGGCTGGACCTTCCTTTATCCACTGCCCTTATTTGTTGCCTGGAAACATTGGGCCACACCTGTTTTTCTGTCCGCACTCGGAGTGTTGTCCGTCGGATGGCTGGTCTGGTCTGTCGGAATGCTTGTGGCGATATTTAAAAAATACACACTGCAACAGGCATTTGGCTGGCAGTATTTCAAAAAAGTTCATCAGGTGGACACTCCCCCGTTCATACTGATTACCGTTGTTACCCTTATTGGAATTGTTGCCTGCCTGCTGACTGCATTGCTGTTACTGGGCCTCTTTTTTTCTGAAATAGCTTCGGGCAATAAGTTGGTACACGATGCGCTGCTGATGAAAAATCTGACCTATTTTTTTGGTCATACTGTTGCCAATGAAATTCTATACCTCTGCCTCGCTACTTTATACGAATTATTGCCGGAAGTAAGCGGACGCCCAAAATGGAAAAACTCCTGGTACATTGCCCTGGCATGGAATGCAACCATGATATTCATCCTGTTTGCTTTCTTCCACCACATGTATATGGATTTTGTTCAACCTGAAGCAATGCAGGTGATTGGCCAGTTGGCATCCTATTTTGCCAGTCTTCCCGCCGTTGCAGTCACCCTATTCAGTGTCCTGGCATTTGTTTTCAAAAATTCCATTCGCTGGACAACCACCAATCTTCTGTTCTTCCTGGGTACAATGGGATGGATTATCGGTGGAGTAGGAGCGGTAATAGATTCCACAATTTCCGCCAATGTCTTCCTGCACAACAGCCTTTGGGTTCCCGCCCATTTTCACACATACCTTGCGATGGGAAGCGTACTGATGAGCCTCGCTTTTTTCAACTGGGTCGTATTTGATTTTTACAATCAGTCTGAACCCGAAAAAATTTCACGCCTTCAGATTATTTTATTGCTTATCGGAGGCTTCGGATTTTTACTGATGTTTTATCTCGGAGGTGCGTATTCCATTCCCAGAAGATTTAATGTCTATCCATCACAACTTTCAATAGGTTCTGCACTAGCCCTTGCAGCAGCGGCATTCGCAGTCGTTTACCTGATAGCCATTATTCTTATCAATATCCGGATTGTCAAGCGATGTATAAAAATATTTTCCTCTGCTTCTTCCTAATCCTGACCCGTTCACTGTCCTGGGGGCTTGATGGAAAAGAAGCACTGAGTGAAGAAGAAAATATTTATCAGAAAATTGCCAATGTTGCCATAACGGTAAAGGGGAAGGAATACCCCCTTTCCGCTTTTTATAGCAAAAGTCCCATAATTATAGCCCAGGTTTTTACACGTTGTACGGGGATCTGCATGCCATTTTTGTTGCAGCTAAAAACAAATCTGCAGTTTATTCAAACAGGGAAAAGCTATAAGATTTTAGTGTTAAGTTTTGACCCACGCGATTCGGAATCAGATATGCAGCAGTTGGCAGAAACCTTTTCACTGCAAAACGATTCAAATTGGATCTTTGCCACTACAGACGAGATTGAAACCCTGAACAATTCCACCGGATTCCGTGCACTATGGGACAGCAGCAGTTTGCAATACTCCCATGAGGCCCTGCTCACCGGGATAAACAGTGAGGGAATTATTAAAAAGAAACTGATTGGAATGAAAAACAGGGAGGCAATTTCGAATCTGATCAGTGAAATCAATCACGGATTTATTCCTTCCTATTCAATACCCGGCCAAAACAGCATGTTGAATTGTTTCAATTATGATCCGGTAAGCGGTAAGAATAAGCCCGGAATCGGTTTCCTCATAATGGCGGTACCTGCCTTGGCCACCTTTTTACTTGTGCTGCTTCTGGGTTACCTGAGTAAGGGCTTGTATCATCGCAGAACCTGATGTAACTCCTGCATACAACCCTGTGCCATGTAGCAGGATGACCCTTGCCTCAGACAAGTGCATATCCCTGACTTTCGGTCTTCTGAAAAATACGGATCAACTTATGAGGTACAATGTTCCGTTTGGTTTTTTCGTTTTCTGAATTTACAAATTTTCCCGGACGCATCCATTCGCATCAAATACCTGTGAATCTTTTCTGCCATATACATTTCCTGATCTTAAATTCACTTTTTATTAGGATTAATTGTTCTGACCAGATTTGTTTCACGGTAACCATGTTCTTCATCCGATGGAGGTGGAGTAAATAATTGATCCTGCAGCCGGCTACGATTCCCCGACATCCGGGGTATTGTTAATGTTCGTGGGCCTCTCCCTGATTAATCATTTTTGCAAGAATAAAAAAAGCCCCGTGGGTAACTATCCTGCTGCCTGATGGAACGTCACTGAGCATTGTTATCTCGGAATATCCCACATCCGTCGTACCTGTTTTTACCGGAATCTTTTCAAAAGTCAGGTTACCCTCATGCTGTACCTCATTTTTATGATTATGATCCTGAGCCGGATTGTTTTCATCGTGTCCGTCATCAACCACGATGAAAATAAAATCCTGACCCTCATTGCTTACAATGGCCTGGGTAGGAACGGCATCCACCGTCGCATTTTCCAGGCTCACCAGTGCAGTAATACTCATTCCATCAATCAACCCCTGCTTGTCGCCTTTGACAGTTGCATGAACTGCTATTGCTTTTGTATTTGGCTCGAAAGTATTACTGATAGCGTAAACATCCGCATCATATTCCTTTCCCGGATTGTTGGTGAGCGTAAAATGTATGGTTTGCCCGGCTTTCAGTTTGTAAAGGTCTTTTTCATACACATAAAGATCCAGGTGTAACTGGCTGTTGTCAACAATTTCAGCAAGGGTGTTGTTTGCCTCTGCATAAGTCCCGATATTAACCAAAACATCACTGACCGATCCATTTATGGGGCTGGTAATATTTATGTCGGATTGCAGATTTTCTGCTGAGAGCCGTGTATAATTGATTCCAATCAGTTTCAATTGCTTTTCAAGACTGGACTTTTTTGCCTGCAGGGATTTCAATTCCGCATCGGCCTGTTGAAATGACTTCTGTGAAGCGGCATTTCCTTCGCGGAGTGTTTTTTGCCTTTCAAATTCTTCCTGTGCCAGGGAAGCTTTTGCAGCAGTACTTAAATATTCTTCCTGCAGGGTAATAAATTCACGGTTCGAAAGCGTAACCAGCACCTGGCCTTTGCTTACTGTTGATCCCGCCTGTACCAGGATGTTTTCAACGGTTCCGCCAAGCGAAACAGTCACATTTGCACGGTTCTGGTTTGGCACTTTTAATATTCCATTGGCTTTGAGAGATGCGGTGAGTTGCTTTTTTTCAAGTTTACCCAGTTCTACACCAATGGATTTCATTTGTTCAGCACTGAGAGTTACCCTGGATGAATTCTGAGGTTCACGAGACACTTCTTCATCCTCATGACTGTGCGGATGCCCGTCATTTTTACATGAATACATCAGTACGATGGGCAGTGTAATACGTAATAACAGGCAGATACGTTTCATAACCCGGAAATAATTTTGTGAGAAAATCATTTGTTAATGAGGTAATTTATTTCGATGATGGATTGATTGATTTCATTGATACATTTAAGAAAATTAAGTCTGATACCGGCAGCCGTCTCAAGTGCTGCTGCAAACTCAAGATAGTCTGTTTCACCACTGTTATAGGATAATGTCGCAGAGCGGATTATGGTTTCGGCATTTCCATTTCCTGCACTCATATAATACTGGTATTCCGTCAAATGCTGCAGGTAATCGGAATATGCGTTGCGCATCTGTGTTTGCAGCACCACCTTGCCCCGTTCCGCCTCTTTTTGCAATGCATCTTTTTTATAGTGAAATGATTTTATCTTTTGATGGCTGCTGAAAAAAGTCAAAGGAACTGAAAGGCCTGCATTAAATCCCGTAAACCGGTCTGCGGAACCAAAGTAGGATTCAGTACCGTTTATATTTTGATAACCAATGATGCTTTGGTTCATATAACCGATCCTGATATCAGGAAGTGTTTGTGCAATCTCTGCTTTTATATTTTGTTCGGCAATGACCGGCTCCTGAAGCAGCCGTTGTAAAGAGGGGTTTTCCATGATCAGGGAAGTGTCAGGAGATGATGAAAACGTAAGCGGCAGGTATTTTTCTGTGGTGTTAACCGTAAAACTGTCCGTAATATTCATTATGGATTTCAGCGTATAGTATGTAGCCATAGTTTCAGTCTGGTTCGCTGAAATCATGAGTTTTAATTCCCCGTATTTGGCTTCAGCAGATGTTTTTTCAAGCAAACCGGATTCACCT
>JADZBN010000117.1 GCA_020852075.1 Bacteroidia bacterium | reverse complement strand
TGCTCATGACAAACGAATTAAAGAAATGGTTAATACAAGTAATTTTCCGGCCTATCTTACCATGGAAGTTGTATGTCGGGTAATCCTGACTTTCGTCTGAATCGCCTCATCCACTTCCACTTCTACCGCATCTTCTCCGTCGAGCTGGTCCACCAGGTCAAGGGATGCGGCTAAAATTTCGGCGCAAATATAGTCTTTATTGTTTAGCAATGACGCCCGAATCCCTGTATGGGACTGAACCTTAAGGTCTATCCGGTCGGTAACCTCAAAACCTTTGTCTTTACGCAGATTCTGCACCCGGTTAATGAATTCGCGGGCTATTCCTTCTTCTTTTAAGGATTCCGTAACCCGGGTGTCCAAGGCGACGGTGAGTTTTCCTTCGCTGATGACCTGCCAGCCCGGGATATCTTCCGACAGCACCTCAACATCTTCAGGAACAATGGTAACCGTTTGACCACCGGCCTGGATAATCAACTGCCTCTCTGCCTCAAACCGGGAAATTTCTTCCTGGTTTAACATGGTAATTGCGGCGGCAACATCTTTCATCAGTCCGCCTACCTTTTTCCCCAGCACTTTGAAATTGGGTTTTGCTTTTCGTATAAGAATACCGGTAGTATCGTTGATGTACTCTATTTCCTTTACATTTACTTCTGCAAGGATCAGGTCACGAACCGATTCAACGGTTTCCCGGAATGTATCGTCGGGTACGGGTAAAAGAATTTTATTCAGGGGTTGCCGTACCCTGATGTTTACCTTTTTCCTGAGTGACAGTACCATGGAGGAAACCTTCTGGGCCAGTTCCATCCTTTCTTCGAGTGTGCTGTTGATTAGTCCGAATTGAATTTCAGGAAAATCTGCCATGTGAACACTGGTAGCCTTCCTTCGCCCTGTCACACGGTTAAGGTTGCTGAATAATTCATCACTGTAAAAAGGTGCAACCGGCGACATCAGTATGGCTATCGTTTCAAGACAGGAATAAAGGGTCTGATAGGCTGCAATTTTGTCTTTGGTGTAATCGCCCTTCCAGAACCGGCGCCGGCTGAGGCGGACATACCAGTTGCTCAGGTGCTCATTTACAAAATCCGCAATGGCTCTGGTTGCCCGCGTCGGCTCATATTCACCGTATGCCGTATCAGTAAACCGCACCAGCGTATTCAGTTCAGACAGTATCCAGCGGTCCAGTTCAGTGCGCTCCGCATAGGGAACTTCAGGTTCTTTATAGCAGAATCCGTCAATGTTTGCATACAGGGCGAAAAAGGAATAGGTGTTGTGCAGGGTTCCGAAGAATTTCCTCTGCACCTCGGCGATTCCTTCTTCATTAAACTTCAGATTATCCCATGGCTGGGCATTGCTGATCATATACCAGCGCGTTGCATCCGGCCCCGATTTTTCAATCGTGGCAAAGGGATCAACAGCATTGCCAAGCCGTTTTGACATTTTGTTCCCGTTCCGGTCAAGGACCAGCCCGTTGCTGACAACATTTCTGTATGCAACCGAATCAAAAAGCATCACGGCGATGGCGTGTAGTGTAAAAAACCAGCCACGGGTCTGATCCACACCCTCTGCAATAAAATCTGCAGGAAAATCCTTCAGGCTTGGCTCGCCCATATAATGCCATTGCGCATAAGGCATAGCCCCTGAATCGAACCACACATCAATCAGGTCGGATTCACGAAACATTTTTTTGCCCCCGGAAGAAACAAGGATTACCTCATCCACATAGGGTCTGTGCAGGTCAAAGGAAAATGCTTCCGACGTTGTATCCGTACATCCCATGAGAGGGTTGGTTTTCATAAAACCCGCTTTTACCGATGCCTCGATGGCTTCGTTCAGTTCCTCAGCAGAGCCTATGCAGGTTTCCTCACCGCCATCTTCCGTTCGCCATACCGGAAGCGGGATTCCCCAAAACCGGGAACGGGAAAGGTTCCAGTCCACCAGATTTTCCAGCCAGTTTCCAAACCTTCCGGTGCCGGTACTTTCAGGTTTCCAGTTGATGGTTTTGTTCAATTCCACCATGCGTTCTTTCATGGCAGTGGTGCGGATAAACCAGGAATCCAGTGGATAATACAGTACAGGCTTGTCTGTTCTCCAGCAATGCGGGTAGGTGTGCTCGTACTTTTCGGAACGGAAGGCTTTACCCTCCTTCTTCAGCCGGATAATAATCCGGTCGTCAACACTGAGGTATTTTTCTCCGCCCTGTTTTCTTTTTTCTGCTGCTTTCTCTTCTTCTGTGAGATAGGCTTCTTTCACATACTCCCCCGCAAATTCTCCCATCTCCCGGGTAAACCTTCCCTGCTTGTCCACAAGAGTAAGTGAACCGATGCCGTTTTGCCTGGCTACACGAAAATCATCGGAACCGAAACTTGGTGCAATATGCACGATACCGGTTCCCTCCCCGGTAGAGACGAAGTCTCCTGTTACTACCCTGAATGCATCGCCGTCATTGGGTTGCGCATAGGGCAGCAGTTGCTCGTACAGCAGGCCTTCAAGATCTTTGCCGGTGAATTCCATAATTACCTTAAAGGGAATAGCCTTGTCCCCTGCCTTGTACGCTTCAAAAGAAAGGGCGGCGTTTTGTTCAGGAAAATATTTCCCCGTAAGTTCCCTGGCAAGAAGTACCGTCACAGGAAGTCCTGTATAGGCATTGAAAGTCTTTACCGCACTGTAAGAAATATTTTTTCCTACCGCCAGCGCCGTATTGGATGGCAGCGTCCAGGGTGTTGTTGTCCATGCAAGAAAATAAACCGGTGTCCCGTCGTTGAGTCCCTCCGGTACATCCCGGAGACGAAACATGGCAACCACTGTACTATCCTTCACCATTTTGTAGGTACCCGGCTGGTTCAGTTCGTGCGAACTCAGTCCGGTACCCGCTGCGGGTGAGTAGGGCTGAATGGTGTAACCTTTGTACAGCAGGCCTTTCTTATAAAATTGTGACAGCAGGTTCCAGCATGATTCAATGTAGTCGTTTGTGAATGTTATATAGGGATGTTCCAGGTCCACCCAATACCCCATCTTCCGGGTCAGATCGTCCCAGACATCCTTGTATTTCATTACTTCCTTCCTGCAAAAGGCATTGTACTCGGCAATGGATATCTTCTTACCGATGTCATCCTTACGGATCCCCAGGGTTTTTTCGACACTCAACTCAATGGGCAACCCGTGGGTATCCCATCCTCCTTTGCGCCTGACCTGAAATCCCTTCAGGGTTTTATACCTGCAAAAAATATCTTTGATGGCTCTTGCCATCACCTGATGAATTCCCGGGAAACCATTCGCGGAAGGAGGGCCTTCGTAAAAAATGAAAGGGGGTTTTCCACTCCGGCTTTCCACACTCTTCCTGAAAGTATCTTCCATATCCCATTTTTCAAGGATCTGTTGGGCGATCCCTGGGAGATCTAAGTTCTTGTATTCCTGATACTTATGTTGCATTTCAGCGAGCAGACGTATTGGAGGGCGCAAAATTACAAAAATCGCTGGGAATGGCCATCCCCATGTGAGGTTTAAAAATATAGCCCTCAGCCACTTGGCAAGGGTTCCAGTGATAAACCAGAACCGGCGCCGGTTACCTGATTCCGGTTGGAGATTGCCAGAGACTTGCAATGCGGAATGTCCCCCTATATTTGCGTATATGAAAAACCCCACTCTTTTCCTGCTTGTCTTATGTCCGCTTCTGTCCTTTTCACAAAGTGGATTAAACTGGTCAGTTCCTTCAGACATCGCCCCGTCATCCTATGGAAATCTTCATCCCCGCATGGTCTCCGACGGTGCGGGAAACCCCGTCGTTCTCTGGGGGAAAAATACCAATCAGGCTTACCTTGCAACATGGAGCAGCAATGGTTTTAATACACCGCTGTTGGTGAACCCTTCGTCCATTCCGGTATTTACTGCATCATGGGCAGGGCCCGATATCGCATCTCACGGCGATACAATTTATGTTGTGTACAAGCACACCCCTGAGGATACCAATCATATTTATCTTGCTTGCAGTTTTGACGGTGGGTTGACACTCATACCTCCAGCGAGAGTGGATTTTATTGCAGACAGCATCAGCCGTTTTCCCACGGTATCCGCCGATGCTTCAGGAAATCCGCATGTGGCATTTATGAAATTCAACCCGGGTTGGACCAACTCGCGTTATGCCGTTACCCGGTCATCAGATTACGGGCTTACCTTTTCTCCCGATGTGAATGCCTCATGGCTGGCCGGTTCTGAAGTATGTGAATGTTGCCCCGCTTCCATGGTGGAAAATGGAAATACCAATGTAATCCTCTTCCGGAACAACCTGAACAACATCCGGACCATGTGGGCCTGTGTCTCTGATAACAACGGAGATGCATTCACCCGTGGTGTTGAAACCGATCCTACAGGATGGGTTATCAATGCCTGCCCTTCCAGCGGACCCGATGGTGTAATCATCGGTGACACCCTGTATACGGTATTTATGAGCGGTGCCGGAGGAATCACAAAATCATATTTTACCACAACATCGCTCAGTACACTTACTCCGGGCTACGACCGTGAACTCACACCGAACCTCGGCGCTTTTTCACTGCAGAATTATCCACGGATCGCTGCAGACGGAAATGCCCTTGCCGTAGTCTGCAGGCAAAATGTATCCGGATCACCCCAGGGAATTGCATTTTTTACAGATGATATCCGAACCGGATTTCCGCTGACATTTGACGTGCTGATTAATAACGACGTTGAAAACGGTGATGTAATGATCCATAACGGGAAAGTACATGTTGTATGGCAGGATAATTCCACAGGTACCCTGAAATATATGTTTGCCCAGTACAATTCCCCCACTGCTGTTCCGCCTCACTCAGTGGTATTTACCCCAACGGTATTTCCTCAACCGGCATCGGATTATTTTACGGTGAGTTTCCCGGAAACATTTTTGCCAAAATCCGTAACGGTATCTTTATTGAACGGCAAAGCCTTAATTGAAAAAAACAGTTTTACCGGAGATAAAAATATCCGGATCAATTCTTCGGAATTGCCGGATGGCTTTTATATACTCTCGGTGTATGCATATTCCGGTGAGGCTTTTCACCAAAAACTCCTCATCAGTCGTGGTAATTAGGGAACTCCGGGGACACTTTTAAAATATCCATCCCGTTAAAACCCGACAACCGTAACAGGCGGAATAACATATTCACAGTAAATAATGCTCATTTCCCCAGGTCTTCTGCTGCGCAATATTTTCAGCATCCGCTGGTCATGAAAATACGGCAACTGTAAATAGAAAAAGTTTATTCTCTGCATTGATGGATCGCAGAGAGAATAAAACGATGAACTGCAACATCCTTATATTGTTCAGGATTTATTTCTAATATGGCGGGATATGGTACTCGCCCAGGTCTGTATAAAAAACACTCTTCAGGATGCCGGCATTTTCCGGATCCGAAAAATCAATCCTGAAAAAATCAGAAGATCCGGGTGTAGTTACAATATATGCATCGTGAATGGCTTGTCCTCCGTCTTTGCTTTTTGAAAACGCATTACGGACAATCTCCGGTAATTCACCGGTGGGTATTTCCTCACAGTTTGCAACCAGCAACATGTCTTTCCTGTCTGAATTTACAACCGCTTCATAATGCCTGCCGAATTTGCGGTAACTTACCATGCTGTGTTCCTCATCCAGTTTTTTAACACTGTCTATTTCATCCATCGTGAAAATACCGGGATATGTTTCCGCCATCACCTGCTTTTGCTTTTCCAACATTCCCATATCCCGGATCTTCGAGCCTTCCTGACCATATACACAAACTGAAAAAAAGTTCATGGCATGAAATACTATATGATATATATGTTTCATACGTATTTGGGTCCGAAAACCGCCTGGCATATTCGTTTCCGGTCAGATGGCTGCAGTTGGCATGATTGCCGAAAGTGAAATATCACCTGAAGTCGTATCATCTTCAAGCCATATAATAGCAGAAGGCATGTCCTTCTCGGGGAAAAAATGTAACTGGCCGGGAATAAAGAAACTCATAGCCATACTCGCCGGACGAAGCCAGTCCAGGTCTGAAACTATGGCCACCTTTTTCCAATGGTTAAAATGTTTCAGGCCAACCAGCGCATCGTCTATCAGAGCGCCGGGACTGAAATGAATCCCTTTCTTTACAAAACAAAGTATTTTCAGGCCCGGATTCGACTGTGCCAGTGTTTCCACTTCAGGAAACACAACGCTTCTGTATTCTTCTGCGGTTATTTCTCCTGAAAACTCCAATCCTAAAATTGTTTGGGGGATCTTTTCGATTTTCTTTATCATAACTTTTGATTTAACATTTTCCCGGTGATTTTATCACCGGTTTCATAAAGCCCGGATTCATGCGGATGGACGACAGGAACTTTATTCAGAGATCAACCCGTGGATAAATTTCAATTTACCGATGTATGGTTTATCCTCCGGATTATTTCCGGTATTGAAGCTGTCCCGAATCCTGTTGTTTGCAGAGAAGAATAAATGTTCAAATAGGTATAAATATCCACTCCGTATAAAAACAGGCATCCTTACAATACTATTTGCTCCTGTCTGAACACAACCCATTTCAATAATAATACAAAAAAAATATGAGCCGTGTATGAATTTCCGGAGAAAACTATTCTACTGAAATCATATCACTGATTTGTCCTGTTTCCGTTTCTGAAACAATCATATACAATCCCGGCTTTAGTTGTGAAATGTCAATTTCCCCTGCCGGTTGCTCTGGTGTTTCGGTCAGCACACATTTCCCCGTGATATCATACATAGTAATGATTAAAGGACTCCCTTTATAGGTATGTAAATCAAAATATAATTTTCCGGTGGCCGGATTGGGATAGTACCAGGGTATTCCTGAATTCCCGTTGAGTGAACCGACTCCGGTAATATCACTCACCAGCCGTTTCCAGACACCTGCACCCCCGGATCCGTCAAAGACAAAACCGTCATTGATCACAATGCTTTCAACATACGTATTGATGAGGCCGGAATTGAAATCGTGCCAGGTGGTTCCGTTGTCATCGCTGTAGTTGACGCCTCCCCATGATCCGGCAAACATATAATATCCGTCATAGGCCAACGCCCCCATTGTCAGGTTGTTTAATCCGTTGTTCGCCGTGTTCCAGGTCTGACCACTGTCTGCGGATACAAAAATTCCATCCCCACTTGTACCTGCAAAAACCCGTAATCCATCGGTTAACAGGCAAACTACCGACTGGCTGCTCAGTATAGTTGCAGTAGCATTCCAGGTAGAACCATTGTCAGTACTCACAAATATTCCGTTAGCATAGGTGCTGGCAAAAATTGTATTGCCTAATAAAGCAAGGGATGAAATGTTCTCATTTGCAATTCCGGTGTTGGCAGGGGTCCAGGTGGCTCCGCTGTCGGTCGAAAGAAAAACACCACTACCCGATGTTCCGGCAAACAGATTTTGCCCTGAATAACAAAAAGCATTTATATTGTGGTTTGTCAGTCCGGTATTGGAGGGGTGCCAGTTCTGGCCGTCATCATCCGTAATATATACACCTGAATAACTGCTTCCTGCAAGGACTTTACTGCCATATACACTCACAACATTAATACTTTGATCAACAAACCCGTTGTTTGCATTATTCCAGGTAACACCATCATCATAACTTACGGAAACTCCGTTATACCTTTTGCATGCAAAAAGATAGGGCCCCTTTGCCACCATGGAATATATATATCCGGCATACATTCCATTCGTGATCTGGAACCAGGACGTTCCATGATCATCCGAACGGAATGCTCCTCCGCCATCAGAACCATAATATAAATAGGTTCCGTGAGCGGACAGGGCGTACACGGCCTTATCCGTAAGGCCGGAATCTGCGGGAGTCCAGTTCAATCCGTTATCTGTTGACATATATACCCCATAGCCGTATGGAGCCACAAAAAGATCCGGCCCGCTGAAAACTATATCTTCAAAATAATACGCCGCAGGCAATCCATTGCTTACCGGATTCCAGTTTGTTCCCAAATTTGACGATTGATAAATGCCGTCATTGTCAACACACGCAAATGCTCCTGTGCTTCCAAAAGTTATTGCCCGGACAACCGTTCCGCTAATACCATTAGACATAGAAGTCCAGGCACTTCCCATATTTGAAGAAAGGAAAATTCCATCGCCGTTGGTTCCGGCAAGCAGGTTGATCCCGTCTGTAGCTAGGCAAAGCACATCCATATTGGTCAGCCCGTTATTTACTGCCGTCCAGGTACTGCCCGAGTCAGAAGAAATATAAACACCTCCGCCTTTCGTTCCTGCAAACAAGGTGGAACCTGCGATGGTTAAAGAGGAAATCACAGGATAATTGAGTCCGTTCATGGCAATGGCCCAGTTTGCACCCCGGTCAATGGATCGTATAATCCCTGAACCACCTCCGGCAAAGTAATAGTCTCCCATCATGGCCAACGCTTCGTAATCCTTGTGCCCCTGGTCAAAAAAAGCCTGATTCCAGGTATCACCATTATCATCGGATATGAACAATCCTGCATAATGAGTACCCGCCAGAACATTAATGCCGTCAGACTGGATGCACTCAACATATCCTCCTTCAGGCCCAGGGGTTTGTTCCCATTGTGCATACGCAGAAAATGTGGTCAATGATAATAACAGTACGGTTGCGGATAATTGGGTTTTCATGGCTGTGTTTTTTAACATTGATTATACCTGAATCTCCCTCAAAATTATCTCTGAAAGATGACCCGAAAATTAATGTGTGATGAAGTTTCGCCCTAAGTTATTAAAACCCGGCAATATCTAATGGATGATCCATATATTCACGGGCATTTATCAATTATACAGATTATGAGCAGTTTACTTCCCGTCACGGGTCCCGGTGACATACCCTCCATTTACCGGAATACCCCCATTGGGTTACTGATGGAATACCACAACCTTGAAATACCTCTGAAAGAATACCATAATGCTCAGTTGCTGATCGGCATGTGTATGGACAACAGAAAGCACCTTCGGGTTCCGGATAATTTTGCATTTATCATCCGTTCAGGAGGCGCCAACCTGCGCTATAGTGAATTCAAGGTGTCTTTTGCTATTTCAGTAGGCGGTGTAAAACACATCGCACTTATCGGTCATACCCACTGCGGTATGGTAAATCTCATAGGAAAGAAAGATCTTTTTATCAACGGACTGGTAGAGGCCGCGGGCTGGGAAAAAGACCGTGCAGAAGACCATTTTATGCACTTTGCCCCAATGTTTGAAATCGGCAGTGAGTCGGATTTCATCCTGAGTGAAACCAAAAGACTGCGCCTCCGCTATCCCAAAATTATGATCGCTCCTATGCTCTATAAAGTTGAAGACAATAAACTCTATTTTATTGATGATAACTGAAAATAAATCGTCCGAACAAATCAACATTTTGCACCTAAGGAATACGTGTCTCCGGAAAAACGGTAGTCTGTACCTGCCCGGGGGTTTCGTTTTTTATCTGATAATATATTTCAAAAAGCTCCGTTTTCATCCGCGGTACTATTTCAGTTAAGCCGATCGGCAATCAAATGCTGAATTCCGTTAATCAGGATACACCTTTAAGTCTGCAATTGCATTTTCATGAATTACGATGCTTCACAACATGAATTCCAAACCAGGTCCTGACAAATCACCACATATACTCTCAGCATCCTCAAATCTGCTCGGAATTTGTTTTATTTTGCTTACATCTCTTAAGCTTTTTCAGGTTTCTCAAAAAACGATTATTGATGAAATTGTCGTAATTGCCATTATCCTTTTTATGGCCAGTTGCATCCTGTCATTCTTGTCCATCAGGTCAGTGACATCACGCTCAGCGTATTATGAGAAAATTGCAGATATTATTTTTCTGACCGGGCTGCTGCTCCTCTTTCTTACCACCCTGCTCTTTACATTCAATATCATAGTGTAATCACAAAATCTTCACCTATCTGTATTCATTTGATTAATTTTGCAGTGAATCATCCCAAAAAAATCAAATGAAAAGAAATGCAACAGCCCATTGGGCAGGCGGAAAAGCCGGCAACGGAACACTTTCCACAGACAGCAAGGTGCTTAGCGGCATACCTTATACCTTTAAGATGCGGTTTGACAATGACCCTGGAACAAACCCCGAAGAACTTATCGCTGCAGCACATGCGGGTTGCTTCAGCATGAAACTGGCAATCAATCTTGAAAAGGCCGGATGTGTTCCGGAATCCATAGATACCAGTTGCAGCATTACCATTGAAGGCGGAACCATTACCGACTCCCATATCGTGACGAAGGTGAAAGTCCCCGGTATGAAAAAAACGGATTTTGATGAACAGGTGGCAGATGCCGAAAAGAACTGTCCCGTTTCCAGGGTGCTGAATGCAAGGATTACCGTGGATGCACAAATGCTGTAAGGAAAAGGAACGCTGATTCCGGATAACGAATACAACAGGAATTGACGCCCTTGGCACCTGTGCGATTATGCATGAAAATGTCAAGCCGTTCCATGGTTTGCTGTTGATTTATTGACCCATATAAGGCCGGTTTTCTCAGATGAATATGAATGAAACTGTTCGTCTCCGGTACATACTTTTAACGCATACCCGGAAGAGCCTGTAAAACTGAAATGCCGTGAAAAAACACGGCACTTCAGTTTATTTCAGCGGGAGAGGTTATTGATTCGCAATCCCGCTTTTGCTGTCCATTGTCATCAGCTCTTCGATATCATTGTTTACAGAAAGAATCAGCAGACTGGTAGCCGTACAAAATACCGGACTTGTGATGCAGTGATGCCCGTTCCAGCTTCCGTTATCATTTTGAATCTGGATGAGCCGGCCCGTGATGTTGTCGTACCATTGCTTCCATGCAACATCATGGCTGATGATAAGTCCCTCTCCGGTTTGCAGGTAACTGAGAAACTCTTCCCCTCCATTACTGCCAAAACCGTTCATCACATCATCCTGACGTGCCATTTGCCCTGATATTTTATTTACCTCATAGGCTGTTCCATAACGCATGGCCTTTGCCGGAGGTATTCCTGCTTTCCTGAGATTTTCAACCGAAACTGCAGCGCCCTTTTTAAGAGTTCCTTCCTTTATGGCTGTTTCAATAGCAATCCTTGCTTCCCGGGCTTCATGGGCACTGGATCTCGCAGCACCCGAAACCGAATACAATATCACACCCGCAGCATCTTCCGTGGAAATGGATTTTCCTTCTGGGCTGACATTGCTGATCTGGTAATCCCTGCTGCGTTCCAGGGCTGACTCATCCACATTCAAACCTTTTGCCTTTGCACTTTCCAATGCGTTCGTGGCAAAGGATGATTGAAGTACGCCAGCCCATCCCGCCCCCTTCATACTTCCATTGGATTCCTGCCCGTTTTGAATCATACCGATGCACTTTTCGTTGGCTTTTTTAATCCTGGAATACGCCGGATCATTTTTTGAAATTTTGTCGAGCATATTTGTCAGAAATTGAGAGGTGAGTACTACATCAATGTTCTGACCCAACTTAATCTGCGGCTGGGTTCCCGAAAGTTTGGTTATATTCTGACTGTTCACAGGAGTTTCTTCCACAGTTGTAAGAAGGTAATAAAGGGCGTCTCTGAGTTGCCTGGACTGATCTCCCCGGCTGAGTGTGTTTCCGCAACGCAGCAATGCCATGGATACTATGGCAGTTGTGGCCGGATCAGATGGAACGGCGTGCGGATTCATAATGTCCTGACGCACGTGGGTCCCGGCTCCCCAGCCACCATCGTTTTCCTGGGCGCTTACCAGCCAGGCTAGCCCCTCCTTCTGTGATGACAACACCCTGGCCGATGACTTGTAAATAAAATTGGAATCTGAGTTTTCTTCATTAAACACGGTTCTGAAAACACAACCTTTCTCTTTTGTCTTCTTCACCTCACGCTGCAAGGATGTGATGGAGGCCGTAGCTTGTTGCTTCGATCGGATTTTCATGGCCTCTTGTACCATGGAGGGAATTACGATTACATGCTTTTCTCTGCCGGGAAAGGCATCGAGGAGGCTGGCCACAGCAACTGCAATGGCAAGGAACAGCCATACAAACACGGATTTTTTCATGATGTGAATTTTTTGGAGGTTGACCCTTTAAATGGTTGATGCAATTACCCCGTGGATGCGGATTGCACCGGGATTCCACAAGGTTTCTGAAAAATCATTACTGAACAGCGTCAGTCAACTTCTGCTATCACCTTTAGTTCTATGGCAATGGGTGTCGGAAGGCTGTTGATTTCAACGGTCGTTCTGCACGGAGGATGGTCTTTAAAATAAGCTGCCCAAAGCCGGTTATATACGGTAAAATCCTTTTTCATGTTGGTTAAAAATACCGTCACGTCAATAATCCGGTCCCAGGAACTGCCCGATGCCTCAAGAATGTAACGAACATTTCGGAATACAGAATGGCATTGGGCTTCTATATCATACGACAGAATTTCACCTTTTTCATCCATTTCCACTCCGGGAATCTTAGTACTTCCCTTTTCACGCGGGCCCACACCGGAAAGAAAAAGAAGATTGCCTGCTCTTCGCGCATGAGGATACAGCCCAACGGGATCAGGTGCCTTCGATGAATCAATGGGTTGAGAAGCCATTCCGTTATGAATTTATGGTAAATATGGTGAATGTTTTTAAATGAGAGAATAAATTAAATACTGTTTACGGCTTCCATGACCTGTCCCAGGTAACCTGTTCCGAACAGGTTGAGGTGAATCAGAAGCGGATACAGATTATGAATCCCAACCCTTTGTTCATAACCGGACTGTAAAGGAAAGACGGCTGAATACGCATCGTAAAATTCAGGGGCAAAGCCTCCGAACAACCGGGTCATCGCAAGGTCGGCTTCCCTGTGACCATAATAGACAGCAGGATCTATCAGCCAATAAAATCCATCGGATCCTGTAATGCGGTTCCCGTTCCACAGATCCCCGTGAAGCAAGGAGGGTGGCTCGATGGGAATAATTTCTGAAAGGCGGGGAAAGATGTGTTCAATTTTTCGTAGTTGCAGGGAACTTAAGAGTTCTGATTCATGTGCTAACCGCAGTTGTGGCTCAAGCCTGCACAATATGTAAAACTCTGCCCATGTGCCGTGTGGCGTATTTACCTGTCTGAGAGATCCCATGTAATTATTCTGTCCCAGTCCAAACATGGCATGTGTTTCCCTGTGCAGGGACGCCAGGTCCGAGCCCAGCCTGCCCCAGGCTGATTTTTGTAGCCGTCCGGCTTCCAGAAATTCCATGAGCAACCAGGTGGTTTTCCCGGTGTTGCCCGTTGAAATGACGCGGGGAACTTTCACTGTGCCGGTTTCCCTCAGGAGATTCAGTCCCGCCAGTTCGGCTTCAAACATTCCCGGGAATTTTGTTGCAGAATTTGTTTTCAGAAAAAACCTTCCCGCTGTTGTATCAAGCCGGAATGCGTCATTGATACTCCCGCCGGGAACGGATTGGACAGACAGTATTTGCAGGGCCTTCCCAGAGTCTTTTAAAAGCAGAGCTTCAAGCTGGTGTTGTAATTCCTTTTCCACTATTTCCGGTACAGGGCAAGAAACAATTCTGTACCGTTTGGCATCTGATGTTGCTCCCTCCACTCTTTAATTGCCCTGGTACGCAGCCACCATGATGCCGGCAAGGCAATCCAGAAAAACAAAACAAACAAAATCACCTGTAAGACTTTCTTCACGAAATAATATCTACCCTTATCTGTCGTTAGAAATGCAGTGGATGCGAAGTGGCAGACCCGGAAAAATAACAGCCGGATTCGTAAAAAAATCAGAAAAGGAATATTGGCAGACGATTTCAGGCCGGATGTATTTGTAAAATGCAGGATCAGTTTCAACGGGCTTTCGGATATCCATTTTATTGCGCCGTAATACTGATTTGCATAAGAGGCGGTCAACAGGGAAAATCCTTCGGTCGAAAACCACCCGATTGCCTGATCGAAAGACGGCCTCCTGAGATGTGCGGGGTCTTCAAAAAAAAACTTTCCGTTTTCAGGATCTATACCATCCTGCATCATAGCGGACACCCTGTATTCGAGGCTTCCCGGAGCAAGGCAGGGAAAACTGTGAAGCATGGTGCAGGCGGGTGCTGCAAACCGGCACTGCTCATTAGCCGTGGCTTCAGCGTTGTAGGTATGTTCGAGAACATGATGAGAATGAATGAAATCAAATTTTTCTCCGGAATACTTTTCGTCACCGAGAACAAAAAAACGAATCTGCCCGGGAGATGTTTTTGCATCCTGGATCGCATGGCTGCTGATGTCACAACCATAACCTTTCCATCCCGGCAATACCTCCTGAATTACGTGAGTGAAAATCCCGCGTCCGCACCCAAAATCGAGGAACCGGCCTTCCTTGGGAAGATTCAATCCATGAATCAGTTCTTTCAGCCTGTTTTTTTCAAATTCCGACCAGTAACCCATGTACCCGTGCGAATACCTGTTTTCATAAAAATTTACTGAATCCTGACGGCCGGAAAAAATATGGGTTTTCATCGTATGCAAATCAATAAAAAAAAGCCAAATATGCAATCAGGTTTTTGAGCAACAGAACATGTCTGTCCGACTGAATATTGTTTGATGAAGTAAATCTTCTTTCGGAATTTTGCACTCCATGATCATTCTTCCTGACAATTATGGCATATACAGGAAGCTGCGGGAACAGGAACCTGCCTTCCCGGATACATTGTTTGGGCTAAAACAAAGGCAGGAGTTTATTGGCCAACCTGCTTGCATGAATTCCAAACCCATCACAAAAGCAAAGAATCCCTGTTCATCCTCCCCGACAAACCACCCTGCATTTCAGAAGCCGGAAGGTTCGGGGGGATCTGAAAACCGGATTGTTATAAAAAGAATCGCCTCTCCACTCGGATCTCTTTGGGCCGGTGCATCAAATTGCGGCCTCTGTCTGCTTGAGTTTCCGGAGAAGAACGGGGTGGAAGCGGAACTTAATGATCTGAGAAAACAATGTTCTGCAACGGTGGTTTATGGCACCAACAGTATCCTGGAACAAACGGAAAAAGAACTCGGCGAATATTTCACCGGAATAAGAAAATCCTTTGATGTTTCTTTGCATTTCCCCGGATCCTTATTCAGAAGAAAAGTATGGCAGTCATTGCTGGAAATTCCATATGGACAAACCATTTCATATAGCCGTCAGGCAAAAAAAATGAACCTGGAAGGTGCTGTCCGTGCAGTTGCACACGCCAATGGTATGAACCGCATTGCCATCCTGATTCCCTGCCACAGGGTAATTGGAGAAAACGGTAGCCTCACCGGATATGGCGGAGGCCTGTACAGAAAGCAATGGCTCCTGAATCATGAACGAAAACACTCCGGAGGGCCTGTTCAGGGTACCCTTTTTCACTGATATGTTTTCACTACTTATAATACACCGCACATGCCTGTTTTTCTGACCGGGTTATACCATCGGCAGATACAACGATTGCATACACTATATAAATTCCCGGCCTGACCAATAACCGTTTTTCATCCATCCCATCCCAGATTACAACAGCATCTGTACCAAATGCAGCGCTTTCCAGAAGGTTTCTGACCAGCATTCCATTAAGGTCATACACCTGCACCCTTCCCACATTTCCGGGATCAATGCCATGAAATGTTAGCAGCAATATATCATTCATTCCGTCATTATCCGGAGAGAAAACATCCGGCTCAAGGGACATGAAGGTTGTTTCCTGAATGGAATCCATTTGTTTTGAATTTTCAGATCCGGGGGTGGCCCAGCCGGATGTTGATGCAGCACTGTGCCAGTTCTCAGCGACATTGGTGGCCAGACGGCTGCTCAGCCTCTCCAGTGAAACCCCGGCTGTTTCGTTTAGCCAGGCAAGATGCATCGAGGCGGTGTATTGAAGCCGGTCGGACAAAGTTCCGGTACTGTCAAAAATCGAAACCGTTCCATCGTCAGCATTAAAATCCGGCATTTCATCAACTTTAAACAAACCATAGATATTCGATTCCGGATAAACAGGTGGTAACTCATCGGGGTTTTCAGAAAGTGCGATAATTCCTCCCGGAAAAAGCAGTAATGATTTCGTCGTAATCTCATCGGTTGACGAAATTTGTTCCGGCGCTAAATAGGGGCTTTCGGCAATTCTCCAGTTTTTCAGATCAATTATTTTTCCTGATGCATTTTTAATTTCAATAAAATCTGACTCACCACTGTAGGGATTGCTCAGAATCTCATTAATCTGAATGTCTCCCGGCACCGCTTCCTGCGGAATGGCAAATTTTATTACAATGGGCCGGGAAAGAGGATTTCCCGGACAATCCGTGATGCTTTCCGCATCCAGTTCATACACCCCGTTGCCGGGAACAAAAGGAACGCAGAGTATCATCTCGTCTGATGATGCCCCTGGCAATACCGAATCCGGGTAAAATACATTTCCTGAAGAATCGGTGATATAATAAGAAGTTGGGCCGGGGATTGATACCAGCGACATATCCTCACTCCAGGTAACGGTTACCTGTTGCGTACCGGTGATTGCCGCACGTACCATGTAGGGTGGGGCCTCATCATTGAAATGACCTTCCACACTGTTGGGAATTCCCGGAGTGCCGCCATTGGGATGAATGGAGGCTTTCCAGTTTAACGGATCGGGACAAACAAAGGAAGTATCCGTTCTTTCCACACTCCAGCCACCATCATTCTTGTTTTCATCATGATAGGTCTCATCGCTGAATGCGATCCGATCTATCAGGTTTCCGTCTCGGTCTCTTAATTCCAGGCGGTCTCCGATGTCATTGTTCAGTGTGGGAAATGAATTCAGGCCGGTGCCTTCGCCATATCCGGTAAAGAGGTTTGAATTGCCGGTGCTGTACAGGAGTAACAGGCTGCCGCTCCTTACATAATACCGGGGAAATACTGCTGTTGAGGTTCCATCGGAAAGTGTCCAGCCTTCCAGAGACAGGGCTTTATCCGACCGGTTTGCCAGTTCCACATATTCGGCATTGGGTAGTCCGGAATTGGACGAAGGTTCAAACATTATTTCATTGAAAACAACATCGTAAACGGCCGGAATGAGGTATGGAAAATACATGAAGGATAGATAGGAGTCAGGAAGAATGATGTTGCCCGACAGGTCTGATACATCCGAAACGAAAACCCTGGACGTATCCCCATAAGGGAGATGGGGCTGAATCCACAAAAGGACTTTTGAAAGATCCGGCCCGCTCTGCCATACGGATGCAGGGTGCTGTGACGTTGAATCTATCCGGTAGTGAAGAGGATACAGCCCGGAAACCGGATCAATGTTCTCTGAAAACGTCAGTTCTAATACAGAATCATTCAATGGAACGATGGATATCAGAGTGGGAGCTATGGTATCAGCTGTCTGCGGACCGGCGTAAATATCATCAAAGAAAAAACCCTGAATATTTCCCGATGTATAATTGCACCGGATCCCGAAAAAATTACTGACGTTGTACATGCCTTCTGCCCCGCTGGCAAGAAGGGTAAATTGCTGCACGTTACCTGTATCCGCATACACGTTCCATAGTCCGATGTTATCACGGGTTACCTTTATATTCATTTCAAAGGAAGAGGCAATCATCCCGTCCGGTCCACGGCAGACAGAAACCGTATTGTTTCCGTCCTGTCTGAACAATTCAATGGCATCATTGGAAAGGGATTCTCCAAATTGCAAAAAGTATCCGTTCACCGGACCTCCTATGCCCGGCTGGTCACTTACCAGATAAACCCTGGCATAGTTGGAAGAAGAGGGGGAAAAATTCAATGTAATATGGAACCTCCATTCCATATCGGACAAATCTGCCTGAATAAAACCCGTCTGAAGGATGGAACTGCCCGCTGCATCTGCATGGAGTTGAAGGCTCAGGGAGGACTTGACAATAAAATCCCCTGTATCTCCCTCCCAAACCGGTGCACTACTGAAGTCCCCGTCATCAAAATGCTCATCAACCTGGGCATACATAGTCCCTATAAACCAGAAAAAAATTATGGTCAGCGTGAATCTCTTCAAGGGGCTTTCTCGTTACTTTGCATGTCAAATGTATCCTCTGACATTTGTCCGCGCCACCCGGTAAATGGTGGATTTTAAAATATACCCGAAATGAAAGTTGCCGTTGTTGGTGCGACAGGCCTTGTGGGACAGGTAATGATAAAAGTCCTGGAAGAAAGGAACTTCCCGGTGACGGAATTAATTCCTGTTGCTTCGGAGAGGTCTGTTGGAAAAGACGTTCTTTTCAGAGGAAAACCCTGGAAGGTAACCGGTATGGCAGATGCCGTTGCTCTGAAACCTGCCATTGCCTTGTTTTCTGCTGGTGGCAGTACATCCCTGGAATGGGCTCCGGTTTTCGCAAAGGCCGGGACGGTTGTAATTGATAACTCCTCAGCTTGGCGAATGGATCCGGAGAAAAAACTGGTGGTACCCGAAATCAATGCTGATGTGCTGACCCCTGAGGATACAATCATTGCAAACCCGAATTGTTCCACCATCCAGATGGTGATGGCGCTGCATCCCCTTCATAAAATGTATGGTATTCACCGGATCGTTGTCTCAACCTATCAATCTGTATCAGGAACAGGAAAGAAAGCAGTAGATCAACTGATGAATGAACGCAAGGGCATATCGGGGGAAATGGCATACAAACATCCCATTGACCTGAATATTCTTCCCCACATTGACGCATTTCTTGAAAACGGGTACACAAAGGAGGAAATGAAAATGGTAAATGAAACCCGGAAGATCCTGCGTGATAATTCCATCCGGATTACCTCAACCACTGTCAGGGTTCCGGTAAAAGGCGGACACAGTGAGAGCGTAAATGTGGAATTGAAAAATGATTTTGACCTGAAAGAAATCCGGACTCTTCTTGAAAATATGCCCGGAGTGGTGGTTGTGGATGAAGTGGATACCTTCAGGTACCCGATGCCCATTGATGCCGAGGGCAGGGATGAGGTTTTTGTGGGTCGCATCCGAAGGGATGAAAGCCAGCCCCGTTCACTGAACCTTTGGATCGTGTCTGATAACCTGAGAAAAGGAGCTGCCACCAATGCTGTTCAGATCGCCGAATACCTGATTTCAGCAAAAAAAATGAGAAATTCCTGCTAAATGAATTAATCACCGCGGGAAATTGGACCCCTCTCCTGTAGAATACCACAAAAATGTGTGTTAAAATATTTGAAAAAACCATGTTTTTAACTAAATTTGGATGTTCTGTTACGAATTGGTTGGATGTGATACGGGGCATTCAATGCTTCACGATCCATTAAGCAATCATTTCGCACGCTGCTCATGAATAAATTCCTACCACGCTGCCTTTCCATTTTTCTATTTTCTTTTCTCCTGTCCGTTGATGTTTCAGCGCAACGCGACGTGAAAACCATTGATATGAACCTTCTGAATCAGAAGAAGGCACAGGGCCTGCTGACCGGCACGGAACGATTCGTAAATAACCATCCCGATCCGCTGCCACAACATGCAGCATACCGGATTCCCT
This sequence comes from Bacteroidia bacterium, assembly GCA_020852075.1. Taxonomy (GTDB): domain Bacteria; phylum Bacteroidota; class Bacteroidia; order AKYH767-A; family 2013-40CM-41-45; genus JADZBN01. The sequence continues at coordinate 37,977 of JADZBN010000117.1, read as the reverse complement.
ATCCGCAGGCGCAAACCGCGAGTGCATCCTGTGATTGCTGGGTACCGCGTGATGCGACCTGGCAGATTGCCCAGTTTGACGGCAGTGGCGGCAGTGGTGGCCCCGGCACCCCTCCGCTATACCGGAATGACGACTGGTCCACTGTTCCCATTGCGTTCCCTTTCCCTTTTTGTTTTTATAGTAGTACAATAGACTCTCTTTATATCAACAATAACGGGAACGTTTCTTTCGGTACGCCTTACTCCACCTTTACTCCGGATTCGTTTCCAAGTCCCAACTTCGTAATGATTGCACCTTTCTGGGGAGATGTTGACACAAGAGCAGCAGGAAGTGATGTGGTGTATTATCAACTGACTCCTACTCACCTTATCGTTCAATGGGAACACGTTGGCTATTATGGAAATCATGACGACAAACTGAATACGTTCCAGTTAATCCTTACCAATGGGGCAGATCCCATCCTTCCGTCCGGAAATAATGTCTCTTTCTGTTACAAGGATATGCAGTGGACCACTGGTGATGCCTCCTCGGGGGTAAACGGATTCGGTGGTTCACCCGCAACCGTGGGTGTCAACCAGGGAAATGGAATAGATTATATCCAGATGGGGAGATTCGATGCTCCCGGAACATTCTACGACGGGCCTTTTGGTGCCCATGATGGCGTGGATGTACTGGACAACCAGTCTTTTTATTTTAATGTATGTGTCAGCGGCACTTCTAATATCCCGCCTATTATTAATTCCGTTCAGGTTTGTGATACTCTGACAGTCTGTGTTCACGATACGCTCTATATCAATGTGGATTATCTTTCCCCTGAACAGGGACAAATTACTACGGCCAGTATAAATGCAAATGGCATGAACGGTGTGTCGGTTTTCAGTAATACTCCGGGTAATACCGCCTCCATGACCGTACAGGTAATCGGCAGCAGCGCCAATGTTGGATACAATACCATTGACCTGATAGGTACAGATAACGGAAATCCTGTTCAAACTTCTATTTCGCCCATTGTAATACATGTCATCCCCGCACCGGTGGCCGGATTTACTTTCAATCCGCCATCTCCGGTAATGGCCGGAACTACGGTGAATTTTACCAACAGCAGTACGGGCGGCTTTTCCTACTCATGGGATTTTGGCGATGGATCACCGCCCAGCAGCAATCCGAATCCACCTCACATTTATGGCTCCGGCGGTACATATACTGTTACACTTACCGTTACCAGCCCCAACGGGTGTACGGACGTCATCCAGCAGCAGATTACAATTACCCAATGTGCTACTGCAAGTTTCACCACCAACAATGTGTGTGCAGGAGTACCCTCAACCATTACATATACCGGTACGGGTGGCCCTTCTGCTACCTATAACTGGACTTTCAGCGGAGGTACTGTTGTGTCAGGAACCGGAGCCGGTCCCTATAATGTTGTCTGGAATTCTCCCGGTACTTACAATGTAACCCTTGATGTCACCCAGGCAGGCTGTACCTCTCCTTCATTCACCGGCCCGGTTACGGTATATGATCTTCCTGTTGCTGCTATCAGTGCGACACCTTCCGTGTGTACGGGCGCGGATAACACGGTAACCTTTACGGGTACTGCAATAGCAGGAGCTACATTCATCTGGGATTTTGGCAGCGGAAGCGTCAGCAGCGGAAGCGGTGCAGGACCCTACACCGTTCAGTGGGCCAGTGCCGGGCCGGACACATTAGGCGTTATCGTGACGCAAAACGGTTGTCCTGACACGGCTGATTTCCCTGTTACCATCCATCCCATACCCACAGCAACCTTTACTGTTCCCGCATCGGTTTGCCCTTCAACCCCTCTGACCGCCAGTTATTCCGGAAGTGCATCAGCAGGGGCTTCCTATACCTGGGACTTTAACGGGGCATCCCAGTTATCGGGAAACGGACAGGGTCCCTATAGTATTCAGTGGAGCCAGCCAGGGAGTTATAATGTTTCCCTCACCGTAACGGAGAATGGATGTACCTCACCTCCGGTCAGCCATCCTGTGACTGTCAATACCATCCCTGTTGCTTCCATAAATGCCACACCGTCGCTGTGTATAGGGGCTGTAAACACCATAAGTTTCAACGGTACTGCAGGACCCGGTGCAACCTATACATGGAATTTTGGAACTGGAACGGTGGCCAGTGGCAGTGGTCCGGGACCTTATGCAGTAACCTGGTCCGGCGCGGGCAACGAGGTCCTGCATCTTACCGTGACGGAAAACGGTTGTGTGGATTCCGTTACAAGCTCCGTGCTCATTTATCCTATTCCAACAGCCGATTTCCAGGTTACCCCTGATGTCTGCATCAACCAGGCTTCTCTGATAACCTACCAGGGTTCCGCAACAGGAGCCGCTGTCTATTCCTGGAATTTCGGAACGGGAAATATTGTTTCCGGAACAGGAGCTGGCCCATATTCTGTTTCATGGAGTACAGGCGGACAGGCCCAGGTTGACCTGACAGTAACAGAAAACGGTTGCACCTCGGCACCCTATCTTCAAAATATAATGGTTCACGGACTTCCCGTGGTAAATGCCGGGACGGATGCAGAAGTCTGTAGTGGCGTACAGGTCGCCCTTGGTTCTGCGTCGCAGGCAGGATTTACCTATTCCTGGTCGCCGGGTACCGGATTGTCGGATCCTGGAGTGTCCAATCCGCAACTCATTCTTGACAACACGGGAGGAAGTCCGCTGACGACGGCTTATGTTTTAACCGCAACCGACAATTTCGGTTGTGTAAATTCAGATACCGCGGAGGTCCGTATCAATCCAGTCCCCGCAATCGTATTTGATATTCCTGCTTCGCAATGCCTTTCCGGAAACGTATTTACTTTTACACCCTCAGGAACGCTGTTCCCCGGAATCACCTACAACTGGAATTTTGGTTCGGATGCTACTATTGCTACAAGCGATCTGGAATATCCTTTCCCTGTTTCCTTCAGTACCACAGGTCTTCATACAATTACACTGAACACTGAATTCAACGGTTGTGCAGGTCCCCTGTTCCAGGCTGATGTGGATGTATTTGAAATGCCGGTTTCAACATTCGAACCCCTGGTGGTGGATGGTTGCGAACCGCTTGAAGTACCCTTCAGCAATTCAAGTTCCGGAAACGGAAATACCTATCACTGGATTTTCAGCGATGGTGGTACGTCTGATCAGGAGGTTCCTGTGCATACATTTCATCATGCAGGCACTTATTCTGTGACACTTATAACCACCACTTCGGAAGGATGCCAGAATGTTTTGAAACAAAACGATATCATTACGGTATATCCTGTTCCCCAGGCTTCGTTTTATTATACCCCTTCCACACCTGATATACTCGAACCATTTGTCCAGTTTGAAAACACCACCCTGAACGGAACCCAGTATTTGTGGGACTTTGGCGACAGCTCCACCAGTACTGCTGTGCATCCGCGTCACACGTTTGCCAGAACCGGCAGCTATACAGTTACCCTGATGGTGAATAATGACTTTGGTTGTCATGACACCGTGAGAAGTATTTTACGGGTGAGCGAAGGTTTTACCTTTTATGCACCCAATGCATTTACACCCAACGGTGACGGAGTAAATGATAATTTCTCCGGATACGGTACTAACATCGGCCGGTACGACATGTATATTTTTGACCGTTGGGGGAATCAGGTTTTCCATTCTGATTCCATGAAAAAACCCTGGAACGGAAGGGTGGATGATAATCCTGTACAAAACGAAGTGTACAACTACCGGTTTGTCATTTCCGATCTTTTTGGCCAACAACACATCTACTTTGGAAAGGTAACGGTCATCCGGTAATACCACCGGATTTCCATTGAGTATTTTCTGTTACATGAAATAAAGCGTTTCGGCTGAGATTCTCGGGTGATTTTCCCAACTGATTCCCCTGTGGCTCCTTTGATTTGACCTGACTGTCTCTGCAACAGGTTCTCTGTTATTTTCGGCTTTAAAAAAAATTCTTTTCTGGTATTAAAGCATCGCCGGTGGGAAACGAGTGCTGCCACTATATAATACGTTTGCAATCAAGGCATTCGATTCTCCTGTACTAAGGAAGCCAGAACCACAGCCATTTGATCCCCGAATGCCTGGTTCAGATCATGTACAACAGGTAAAAAAAGGAGTTGTACTGCATTCCTCTGAACTGCATATTAAAGAAAAATGTTGGTCGTGTGTTCCACCATACTATCGGGGTCTCCTCGGATTTAACAAGGCGGTTGAACCAAAGACAATCAAGCCTGGCAATTATTCAACAATAAACTTGCCTCTCATTTTTGAATAATGCCCGGGATAGGTACAAATAAAATCGTAGGTGCCGGCAGCGGGTGCAGGGAATGAAATTTCAATTTCCTTGCCGGGCCCGATAACAGCAGTATGAACCAGGACGTCCGGTGAGGGGGATACAAAATTATTATCCTTGCCGGCTTTCAATCCATCCGCTGCTACTTTGTCTGCGGTTCCCTCCTGAATAAGCACAAAATTGTGTTCCATGCTGGCATCAGAGGCCTTATTCACAAGTTTAAGCTTAACGGTAGAACCTGCTTTTACCTTAATTTCCGTCTTGTCGTACTTCATCTCATCCATGGTGTTCCCCACAGCGTCCAGGGTAATGTCTGTCACCGGTGCAGAAGGGTCAATTTTGGTTGCATCATACGCCGGTGCTTCTTTCATCAGATCGGAGGAAGCAGGTGGTGTGGTAGAGGGGGTTTCCTGCTGTGGAGTAGGATTAGAACTACAGGAAGCAATCAGCAGGGAAACAGAAATAAAAGCAAGCTTTTGAAAGGAAATAATCGGGTTTTTCATTTGATTTTGATTTTGGGTTTCCTGCCAAGTTACATGTTGTATGATGAAATTCCGCTTAAAATTCTTCCGGAAATTTCCCGGGCCGAAAAAAAACAGAATCCGGAAGCCAACTAACACAAAAAGTTTATCTTTGATACTCAACTTAATAAACACGAATTACCATGAAAAAACACACCCAAATTCTAACAGGGCTTGCCCTCGTGCTTTTCTGCTTTACCGCAAATGCACAAACTGCCAAAACGGATGAAAAAAAGGCAACCACAGATCAAAAAGCCCAGGCTGAGGCAGATGCCATGATGAAAGCATGGACTACCTACATGACACCTGGCGAAATGCATAAATTGCTTGCAGCAGACGTTGGTTCATGGACGGAAGACATCACCACCTGGATGGCTCCCGGAGCCACTCCTTCCAAAAGCACTGCTACGTGCGAAAACGAAATGATTATGGATGGCCGCTATCAGAAATCTGTCCACCGCGGAGATTTCCAGGGTACTCCCTTTGAGGGCATGGGCCTTGTCGGCTATGACAATGCCAAAAAGGTATTTCAAAGTACATGGGTTGACAATATGGGAACAGGAACCATGCTCCTGGAAGGCCCGTACGATGCAGCAAAGAAAACCATTCATTTCAAAGGAAATATGGTTGATCCAACGACTGGAAAAGAAACAGGTGTCCGTCAGGATTGGATCATCGGTGATAACAACACGCGCACACTTAAAATGTTCATTACAGGCCCTGACGGAAAAGAATTCCAGACAATGGAAATTCACGTTCATAAATAAACTTCAGGAATCCTCAGACAAAAAAGGCTGTCACCGGGGTGACAGCCTTTTTAATGCGCAGATATCCGTCAACCTTCTCAATAGGCACGCTCGTTTATCCCTTCAATATAATTTACAAATGCCCTGCTTACCACACGGTTCCCACCGGGCGTAGGATAATTTCCGCTGAAGTACCAGTCACCCCTGTGATTGGGGCAGGCGCTGTGAAGATCTTCGATTTTCTGAAATATTATTTCAAGTCCTGCTTTGCAATCCGGGGGTTTTACAAGACTTGCAATTTTAATATTGATTTGTTCGGTCGTAAACGGCTGGTATATCATTCTCACATAATTTTTCATTTCATGCCTGCCCGATGCAAGCTGTTGCTTGCATTTTTCATACACCTCATCAATTATATGCTCCAGGTTGTTGTCTTCCAGCAGTGAAATGGCTGCTTTAAATGCGATCAGATCGCCGATTTTGGCCATGTCTATCCCGTAACAATCCGGATACCGGATCTGAGGTGCACTGCTGACAATCACAATTTTCTTTGGTGAAAGCCTGTCAAGCATGGTAATGATTGAGTTCCGCAATGTGGTTCCCCTCACAATAGAATCATCAATCACCACCAGATTGTCTTTCCCTGCCCTTACCGTTCCATACGTGATATCATACACATGTGCTACAAGATCAGACCTGTCGTTATCATTTGTAATAAACGTTCTGAGCTTGGCATCTTTTACAGCTATTTTCTCAGCCCTGGGCCGGATGGAAATAATTTCCGATAATTTTTCATCCGTCAGCTGGTTGCCAAGGGCTTTTATCTTCCTTCGCTTTACGTCCTTCAGGTAGTCCTCCATTCCCTGCATCATACCATAGAATGTTACTTCGGCGGTATTGGGAATAAAAGAAAATACCGTATTCCGCAGATCAAAGTCAACTGACTGCAGCGTAGAGTGACACAACAACCTCCCCAGTTCCTTCCTCTCCCTGTATATTTCCGCATCCGTACCCCGTGAAAAATAAATGCGTTCGAAAGAACAACTCAATTTCTGAACCGGCTCATTGATAAGTTCTTCCCTGACCTTCCCGTTTTTCTTGATAATTAATGCATGACCGGGTTTAATTTCCATGATTTCCTCAACCGTAACATTGAAGGCCGTCTGAATGGGTGGCCGTTCTGATGTAACTACAACGATTTCCTCATCCCTGTAATAATATGCCGGACGGATTCCGGCAGGATCCCGCATCACGAAAGCATCACCATGACCTACCAGTCCTGCAATCACATATCCGCCGTCCCAGTTTTTGGAAGATCGTTTCAGGATATTTCCAATATTCAGGTGTTCGGCAATGAGCGGAGAGATTTCCTGTTTGGTGTTCCCAAGTTCCTTAAACTTGTAATAAAGGCTTTCATTCTCCTCATCAAGAAAATGGCCGATATTTTCAAGAACTGTCACTGTGTCCGCCTTTTCTTTTGGATGCTGCCCCAGCCTGACGAGATCCTGGAACAATTCGTCCACATTGGTCATATTAAAATTTCCTGCCAGCACAAGGTTGCGCGTCATCCAGTTATTCTGCCGCAGGAAGGGATGGCAGTTCTCAATACTGTTTCCTCCAAATGTACCATAACGCAGATGGCCGAGCCATAACTCCCCGGTAAAAGGAAGATGCTTTTTGAGGCTTTGGGGGTCTTTCAGAATATTGGGATTCTTTTTACCCGCTTCTTCAAAATTTCTGTTGATTTTCGAAAAGATCTCCGGGATGGATTGCTTGCTGCCTGACCGTATTCTGCTGATATAGCGTGTCCCGGGTTCCACATCAAACTTGATATTGGCGACCCCCGAACCATCCTGCCCCCTGTTATGTTGCTTTTCCATAAGCAGGTACAGTTTATTGAGTGCATAAAATGCCGTTCCGTATTTTTTATGGTAATAGGAAAGCGGTTTCAGGAGGCGAATCAACGCAATTCCGCACTCATGATGGAGGATGTCCGACATGCACTGCAAAGATACCGCTTTTCAGCGTCCGGGGAAAGTATTGATTCCCTGATTACCGGGGCGATATCACTTAAGTAAAATAGTTTCCCGGATGGGAGCAACTACCTTCTGGGGTTGAAAATATACGGTAAAACTGTGTAATTCGCTCTTAAAACCGTATTCAATGAAACAATGGCAGTGGTCGCATATCTTTTTAACAATAGCAAGGCCGAGTCCCATGGAATCAAGGATATCTCCCCTTTTAAAACGTTCAAATACCTGTTCACCGGGGAGGGTAAGCGGTTTCCCGCTATTGGCAATACGAAGGTATTCACGGGTAAGCTCCACCCTCAGGACACCCCCTGGGATATTGTATTTAATTGCATTGGACAATAAATTGGTGATCAGAATTTCAGCAAGGTGAGGATTGATCCGAAGGTTGATGTCTTCATTGATCTGGGTTTCAAGTTTCAGGTCCCGTGATGAAATAAACAGGTCAAGGTCTTTGAGGTGTTTTATCAAAACCGGTCCGAGAGCCATCAGTTCCTCGGATGCATACTGTTCGTTTTCAATACGTGTTAGAAGGATCAGACTCTTGTTCATTTTTGAAAGCCGGCTGACTGAATCCAGAATACTCCTGATGTGTCCTACCTGTTCATCCGTGAGATTTTCAGATTGCAGCAACAATTCCAGTTTTGAACGTATGATGGCAAGTGGGGTCTGTGTTTCATGGGACATGTTTTCGGTAAATTCCTTGAGGTTTCTGTAGTCCCTGGCTACCTTACCGGTGAGTCTTGTCAGCTCTGCATTCAGCGTATTGAATTCATCAACAGTAGAACGTTGAAACAGAATTTTATTTCCGTGCTGCAGATCGAAGTTTTTCAGAATATTAATTGCACGGTAGAAGGGCCTCCAGATCTTACTTGAAAACCACCTGTTCAGAAAATAAAAACAGGCTATGATATCAACCGCCACCAGAATAACCGAGAAAATAATTCCGTAAAATAAACTCTCGTTCTCAGTCAGCCTGTGGGTAAGGGTAATCCTGTAGGCCTCTTTATTAATTTGCTGTTCATAGGTCATAATCCTGAATGGCAACCTGATTCCTTCAAAAGCATCCGCCATCAGGGTGTCCTTTACCTGTACCTTAAAGGTGGTGAACTTATCAATGGGAACAATGTGAATTTTGTCACCAAGGGTAATGGGAATCCTCTGAAGCTGCTTCTGATTTTTCAATTGACGTTCAATGAGCTGCTTTTCGTACAGCATGTGTTCTGAAATCTCCTGATCAACGAGGTAAAGCACGCGATAGGCCAGAAAAAGGCTGCTGACTAGCAATAATCCAACTGCTATCGCTATGTAATACCTGTTGGTAAGATTCAGAAGTTTCATTCAGCACTAAACTTATACCCTACTCCATACACCGATTTTAAGTAATCCCTGCCTCCGTTATCCGTTATTTTTTTCCTGAGGTTTTTAATATGGCTGTAAATGAAATCAAAGGAATCCGCCATGTCTGCATGGTCTCCCCAAAGGTGTTCTGCAATAGATTCTTTGGTAAGTACTTTGCTCTGGTTGCTGAGCATATACATAAGCAGTTCGTGCTCTTTGCGGGTCAGGGAGACCGACTTATCGTTAATATACATCAGCATTTCTTCCGGAAACACCCGCAGTTCATGAAAAATAATTTCATTTTTCCCCTGGCTGGACCGTCTTCTTACCACGGATTTGATACGCGCGGATAATTCCGGCATATAAAAAGGCTTGGTGATGTAGTCATCGGCTCCGATATTGAGTCCTTTCAGCCGGTCATCCAGAGCGTTGCGGGCGGAAACAATAACAATGCCCGTCTGGTGTTCCTTTTTCTGGAGCTCTTCAATCAGCCTTAGGCCGTTACCATCCGGCAAGCCGATGTCCAGAACAATACAATCAAAGGTGTGCGTATTGATTTTTTCAATCGCCTCGGCCAGGTTTACCGCCTGTTCGCAGTTCATTCCCGACTCCTTCAGGAAGGCCATTATGGATTGCAGGAGGTCGGTTTCGTCTTCAACGATGAGTACTTTCATGTTTTTGAGTGTTTAAGTCGTACCTGGAATACGCCCGGTATTACAAGGTGAGGTAAAAATAACAAACCGCACCTAAGTGACCTCATTTTTCACCTTCTCATCTGCCATTCTATTCAGAAATCCTCCAAAATTTATGGTTATGTTTGGTCTTAGAAACTGCGACGTATCCCTGAATATCCTGCCTGGATCCTGGTTATACAGATTTGCCTGTATTCCGGTGTGCTGTTATGATATTTTGAAAAACTGATGATGGCATAACCAGGAAAAAAGATTGTTCTTTGGGGAATGCAATTCCGAAACCGTTTTCTTCCGATCAGGACGGAACAGTGTCAGAATAATATAAAATCATGAAGTATTGTGACTCTCAAGGAATCCTTCCTGTTACTTTTGATGTATAGTCCTCGCCCAAAGGATATGGCGTCTCTCCCACACAGGGTTTACTTCTCTTTCGTAAGAAGTCGGTACGAGTTCACTACTTTTGTCCCGATCAGCGCCGGGAAATCCTGCTGATGCACGTCCACCAGACTTTTTTGATGCAATGAAAGTCTTCAAACATCTCTTTGTTTCCGTATTGTTGATCTCCGGCTTCCGGGTTCATTCCCAGGATCTCTTAAGCATGGTCGAAGATTCGGCTTCACATCCTAAAGATTACACAGTGGCTACATTCAAATCAACACGGCTGATAAACATGCATACCCTTGCAACCCTTGGGCGCAGAACCCTGGATTTCAGGATTTCACACCGTTTTGGTGCTATCAATACCGGAAGCTACAACGCATGGGGGGTGGACGGACCGGCCAATATCCGCCTGGGCCTGGCGTACAGCCCTGACGGAAGAATCATGGTTGGCATTGGAAGAAGTTCTTATGAAAAAATACTTGACGGATTTGTAAAATATCGGTTATTTCGTCAAACCACAGATGATAAAATGCCGGCGGGTATCACGCTCCTCGCAGGAATGTATTATACAGCTCAAAAGGATCCCAACGAAACATCCACGGGATATAATAAATACGATTACCTGTCCAATCGCCTGTCCTATCATTTTGAGGTGATTGCCGGCAGGAAATTCACCCGGTCCTTTTCCATGCAGTTTGCTCCCTGGCTTACCCACTACAACCTGGTGGAGCAGGCCTCAGACAAAAACGATGCGTATGGTATTGCAACCTGCATTCGTCTGAAATTCACAAGGAGATCGGCAATAACCTTCGAATATGGCTACAGGATCAACAATCCTTCAGCTACCAAATACTATGACACTATGGGAATCGGTTATGAACTGGAAACAGGGGGTCACGTATTCCAGGTTCATCTTACCAATTCCTTTGGTATAACCGAAAACCAGTTTTTTGACCGTACCGAAACGAAGTGGGACGATGCGGGAATCCGTCTCGGGTTCAACATTTCCAGGGTATTTACCCTGTAACAATATACCGGCCGTGTGCGGGGATGCGAATGCAGCGTTGCTGCGAGGGGGCGCTAACCGTACCGGTCCGGTTTTTTTCTCAAAAAGCCGAATGAAATGACCTGAAGTCAGTTCCCGGCCGCCACCGGCAGGGTGTATCATTTTAACACCACCTCTTCGCAGGCTGCAAGCACCCGCATGGTTTTTTTCTCCTGTATGAACAGAATAATTTTTGCGGTTTGATCCGGAACAAATCCTGGCAACGGAATACTGATTTGCATGCGGTCTCTGAGCCTGTCAAACGAATAAAATACACGTACCACATGATTATGGTGAAGTACCCTGCCTGCATTTTCTCCCTTTACTACCTTACTGGAAAGATTGCTCTGAATTACAGCAGTTCTCAGAACAATATTTTTCCCCGGCTTGTCCATTGAACAGGTTAGAAAAACAGAATCCCGCGAAAGTGAATCAATCCTGAAGGAGAGGTGATGAACTGCCTGTCTGCTGAATGCTGCCCTGATCTCTTTCCTTGCTCTTCCGGCATCCGAGCCGGTGAACGACACACTTCCGTTGACAATCATTTCCGGTGTGAACATTTCTTTATCCGGCATTACCCGGGAATAATTTTCCTGACGAATGGTATAGGAATACCTGCTAAAGGGATCCTTCCACCCCAGGTGATTCCAGTAATCTACATGATAGGCAAGCGCAATGATATGATTGTCTCCGTTGAACCTTTCATTCGAAAGAGTATTGAGTACGCTGTCGGCTCCCGGACAAGCTGAACAACCTTCTGAGGTAAATAATTCTACCAGTGCGAAACTGTCGCCGGTGGCGGAAGGTTCCTGAGCAGCAGATGTAAAAAAAACAACCTGACAGCATACCAGCATGAAGTAAAATATAACCTGACTTCTGAAATTCCTGTTCATTTCAGGAATTGTTTCTACCGGTCAGTGAACGGTTGGCGGGGTGGTCTGTTACCGGAAATGCCGATTCTTTCATATTCAGCCATTCAAGTGCCGTGCCTCCAAGAAGACGTTGCTTGACGGTATCTGAATAGGGCATACTATGAATGAGCTTACCGGGTTCCAACTCACCAAGAGGAAATGGATAGTCAGTTCCCAGTGACAGCCGTTCAGATCCCATTAGCTTTACCAGAAAATCCAGTATAGCCGGGTCATGCACAAGTGTGTCAAGATAAAATTGCTTTAAATATTTCCGGGGGTTTTCCTTGTTGTCAATCGCGACAAGGTCAGGGCGGACATGGAAGCCATGCTCAATTCTTCCGAGAGTGGCGGGAAAAGAACCTCCGCCATGTGCGAATGCTACTCTCAATGCCGGCAGTCTTTCAAAAACACCTCCGAAAATCAAAGAGCAAATGGCAAGTGATGTTTCGGCAGGCATCCCTACCAGCCAGGGTAACCAGTATTTCGGCATTTTTTCTTTCGCCATCATGTCCCAGGGATGAACAAAAACGGCTGCACCGGCTGCTTCAGCAGCCTGAAAGACCGTAAACAATTCCGGTGCGTCCAGGTTCCAGTCGTTCACATGGGACCCGATCTGAATTCCTTTCAGACCCATCCGCATGCATCTTTCCAGTTCTCTCACGGCAAGTTCGGGCGACTGCATCGGTACTGTTCCCAGGCCGGTAAACCTGTCAGGATATTTCGAAACCAATGCGGCAATGTGGTCATTCAGGAACATGGAAACATCGAGAGCGTCCACTCCTTTTGCCCAATAGCTGAACATTACAGGAATGGTTGACAGCACCTGTACATCTACTTTGTGCTGATCGCACTCACTGATCCTGACATCCGGATCCCAGCAGTTATCCTGGATTTCCCGGAAAAATTTTCCATCAAGCATCATCCTGGCACAACAGGGCTGGTGATGCTCCAGGCTGATAAATCCGCCATAGCCGAACTTCTTTGCAAAGTCCGGAAGTTTTTCCGGCAGGATGTGTGTATGAATATCAATGGTGAGCATTTTGTTTCTGTCTTTGAAGGATTACAGCCTGCCGCTCGAAATGATCTGCCCGGGTCACATCTCCTGTATTTTTGTAAGTTACGGCAAGTAAATGATAGGGCTCCGCGTATTCAGGATCAATTTCAATTGCTTTTTTATAATATGAAATTGCCGTTTCAAAACTGGTTTTTGCCTTTTGTAAGTGCTCCTCTGCCCTGGCAGGATCTTTCCCTGCCAGTTCCCGTTCACCTTCTCCCATTACACCATATACACTGGCCACATTATTGGCAGCATGCGCATATAGCGGATTGTATTGTAGTGCCATTTTAAAATGCTGTAATGCTTCTCCGTATCTTCTTGTATCAAACAACAGGGTTCCGAAATTATTGTGCGTAACCGGCTGGGTAGGATTATAAAACAGTGAAGTCACATAATCCGAATCCGCAGCTGCAAAATCTTTCAGAAGGTACTCAATATATCCTCTCCGCTGATACGCATCAGCATATTTCGGATAAATCTCGATGGCTTTGGTGAGTTGACGGATTCCTTCGTACATTTTTTCCCTTTTTGCAGTGCTGTCGGGAAGCATGTCCAGCTGATCTTCTGAAGTGATATGATTGCCAATATAAAACCGCAAATGTGCGCTTTCCGGTACGGTTTTTACATCTGTGAAATACAGGGAATTATTATCGTACCAATCCGTATTCCGGCCCATAGTCCTGATACCAAAATACAACACGGCCAGAACCGTAAGCGACAGTGGTCTGACGGTTGCTTTGAAGAATCCGGTTGCCGGGATCAGGTAATCGCGGGGTTCCTTTTTGGCCAGCCGGCTCAAGAGTACCGCGGTACAAAAACAGAAACCCATGGATGGCATGAACATCAGGCGTTCGCCGTAATTGGTTCCGATCAGGATGATTACATTGGAGACAATGGATGCCGTTATGAAAAAATACATTATGCCGAATGAAAGAAGGGACTTTCTTTTCAATCCCATAGCGGCAAATACCAGTAAGGCCAGTATAATTATCAGGGGCACAAGAAATTCAGGATCCGAAAATCCAACCGGTGCAAAATGGTTATAGGACGCGTCGGCCATCAGTGGAAAAGGATACACCAGCTTGTACATGTAGATACCCAGTATGTACACAGCATTGGCCCGCTGAAGAAAAAATCCCCCGATTGCAACAAGATGATTGTCCACAACCGGAATCCCGGTTTCCACATCCCCTAATACCTTACGCCGTATAAGCAGGAAAATCAGTGTAACTGCAACCAGTGCTCCGGTACTCCTGAAATATACAGCCCGTGGTGCGTCAGAAAAAAAATAAAGTGCCAGTGGAACTATCGCAAGCCAGGTTATGGCAGATTCTTTTGTCAGAAGCGCCAGAAAAAAACTCGGCACCAGCAATAAAAAGTGTTTCTTTTTACCCGAAAGTATCCATTGAAAAGTAAACAGGAGAGTCAGCAGGCAAAAGAAAAGACACACGATTTCATCCCTGCCTTTTATATTGGCAACAACCTCGGTATGCAGGGGGTGGGCTGCAAAAAGAGCCGTAGTAATGAAAGGAACCAGGAGCTTCCCCTTCATCATAACACTGATGGTATGAAACATCAGCAGGCACAACCCTGCAAACCAGAGAACATTCATGATATGTCCTACGGCTGGATTGCCGGGAGCTATTTCCCATTCTATGGCAAACAATGCCTTTGACAATGGTCTGTAAAGGGAATAATCCGTAATGTTCATTCCCGTACGGTACGAGGATGAAAATATATCAGGTATGGCACGAATCCCTTTCCGGGTCTGGGTGTTTTCGGAAATTACACCGAAATCATCCAGTACATATTGGTTTTTAAATGTGTTGGAATACAAGCCAATGGCTAACAGGGCCAGCAACAGTCCCAGACGGAGCTTCAGTTTTAGCCGGATTTCCGCTTCTTTTGTTTCTGCTTTCCCCGGTTTCCCGATTTTACCCTGTTCCTTTTCGAGGTTGAGTTTTTCCTTCCGGGTAAGTTTTTTGGCCATACTCTGATCAGGAAAGTGTTGCAGGAGGCTCCATCACAGCACCACACTGTTTACAGGTTCGCAAATCCAGGCTGTCATAAAAATTTTTCATAGCCAGAGGCAACTGGATAACGATGTCCTCAAGTACAAAATATTCCTCATGCAAAGAGTGATTGCATTTTTCACAAAACCAGAGGCAGCCATCCTTCATCCCTTTACGACGCTGAACTTCCATTACCAGCCCTACGGTGCCAGGCCCCCGCTGCGGACTGTGCGGCACCTTTGCCGGGAGGAGAAAAATTTCTCCTTCCCGTATGGGAATATCCACAGGCTTGCCGTCCTCAACGATTTTCACCACAATATCTCCTTCTATCTGATAGTAAAACTCTTCGGTTTCATTGAAATGATAGTCCTTTCTTGAATTCGGGCCGCCAACAACCATGACGATAAAATCCTGTTGTGGCTTATAGATTAACTGGTTTCCAATAGGTGGCTTAAGCAGGTGCCGGTTTTCATCAATCCATTTTTTAAAGGAGAATGCTCGGGTAATTGACATATAGGGGTCTTTTAAACTGTTGTGTTGTGTGTTGCATGGATACAGGAAATCAATGTTCCGTTCCTGATGAAGGGGGTCTTTTGGGATTAAAAATTTCATGCAGTTTGTCAGCAAGTTCTTCACCAAGCGTTCCTGCCTTTTCACCAACATTCCTGGCTGCTATTACAAAGGAGCCTTTGAGTTCTTCAATTTTTCCCCTGACAGAATCGCCGAAGTTCCCTCCGTTTGCGACAGAATCAATCTCGGGGTGAAGAATTTGAGGAAACTTCTGCTTGAATTGTGAAATCATAACATCTACCGCGGCGCGGGCCTGTTCATCAGTAATCCCGGCTTTGAATTTAACAAGGTTGACAAGGTGATTCATGCGGAGCTTTCATTTTAACTATGGGAAGCGTAGCTTTGTTGAAGGAGGGGACGCTTTTTCCCCTTGGGTTTCCAGTGCTTTCAATCAAAATTAGGCAAATCTCCCTTTCCTTTCACCCCCGGATATGATATTAGAATTAACAGGTAAAAAAGCCCTGGTCTGTGGCAGCACCCGGGGTATTGGAAAGGCGGTTGCCATGGAACTTGCATCGTTGGGCGCCTCTGTCACACTTCTTGCCAGGAATGCGGAAGATTTGAAACGCATTGCCGGACAATTACCCGGAAAGGGACCTCATAACTGGATTTCCATTGATTTTAATCAACCAGCGCTGCTAAAATCCAGTGTCAGTGAATTCATCAGGAATGAGGAGCCGGTTCATATTCTGGTAAATAATACCGGAGGACCTCCCTCCGGCCCCGTTTTTTCTGCAGCTACAGATGAATTTGTTTCTGCATTTTCAAATCACCTCGTCTGCAATCATATTCTGATGCAGGCTGTGGTTGATGGAATGAAAGCTGCTGGTTATGGCCGGATTATTAATATCATCTCGACTTCTGTCAAACAACCGCTCCCAAACCTGGGAGTTTCTAATACAGTAAGGGCTGCAGTGGCAAACTGGGCAAAAACACTTGCAGGAGAACTGGGCCCCTTCGGAATAACCGTAAACAATGTATTGCCCGGTGCAACCGCTACCCGCAGGCTGGAAAGCCTCATTGATTCTAAGGCAAAAAAATCCGGTATGGATGTACAGGAAGTGAGAGCCGGTATGCTGAAGGAGATACCGGCCGGCCGGTTCGGCGACCCGTCAGAAATAGCAGCAGCCGTTGCTTTTCTGGCTTCTCCCGCAGCATCATATATTAACGGAATAAATATGCCTGTGGACGGAGGACGGACCGCCTGCCTGTGATAACACACCCGATGAGATGGTTCCACCTTCCCAACACCGGAAATCAAAACAGGCGATTGTCAGCCTGGTAGTTATCGGATTAATTCTGATCCTGTATGTTGTAAAATGCCGCAATGGAAATACCGTTTCTGATCCTGACCGCAGAGAGGTTGCATTCCGCCACAATCCTGTAAAAATCACAAAACATGCACAATGCAGAATGGATTGCAGGCATATTGATGAAAAGGAAGTTGAGGATATCCTGCATAAGGGAAAAATCAATTACGGAAAGAGTGACCTGAAAGACCAGCCATGCCCCACGTATGCAGTAGAGGGAATAACCGGTGACGGACAAAAAGTGCGTATAATAGTGGGAAATTGTAACAAAGAAGCCGTGATCATTACTGTAATGGATCTTGAAAATGAATTTGAATGTAATTGCGAAACCTGATAAAATAAATCTTCATGGCATCCCCGTCAACTGTTTCAAATAAAAATATGCTTTCCGGTAAGCATGGTAAATCATTAATGTATATCCGGAATTTTATTAACGGATCTCATTGCCCTCCGCTTTCGGGAAATTATATTGATAATGTGGACCCTTCTACAGGCAATGTATATTCCTGCATTCCTGACTCGGAAGAGACGGATGTCCAACAGGCGGTTGAATCCGCCAGGACTGCATTCCCGGCCTGGTCTGTCATGCAAAAGCAAAAACGATCAGCTATTCTCATCAGGATTTCTGAATTGATCCGGGACCGGACGGAAGAATTAGCACTGGCGGAAACCGTTGATAACGGGAAACCCCTGTGGCTTTCCCGCAGCGTTGATATTCCGCGTGCCGTATCCAATTTCCATTTTTATGCAACCGCAGCATTGCACGACTGGACCGAGACACATAATATGGAGGGCACCGCACTGAACTATACACTCCGGAATCCCGTTGGAGTGGCCGGGTGTATTTCTCCATGGAATCTTCCCTTATACCTGTTTTCCTGGAAAGTTGCGCCCGCACTTGCATCAGGCTGTACGGTGGTTGCAAAACCTTCAGAGGTTACTCCCATGACTGCATATCTGTTGTCTGAAATATGTATGGATGCCGGTTTGCCCCCCGGTGTACTGAATATCGTTCATGGTTATGGACACAAAGCCGGAATGGCCATTGTAAGCCATCCCGAAATTGCTGCTGTTTCATTTACGGGAGGTACCAGGACGGGAGAAATAATATCCCGTACAGCCGGCCCCATGTTTAAAAAATTATCACTGGAACTCGGTGGGAAAAACCCCACCATTGTTTTTGCAGATGCTGATTTTGACAAAGCAGTTCATACATCGGTGAGAGCGGCCTTTTCCAATCAGGGAGAAATCTGCCTGTGCGGTTCAAGAATATTTGTGGAAGAATCTATATATAAAAAATTCAAAACCGCTTTTGTTAAAGAATCCGCAAGACTAAAGGTGGGCGATCCATTGCTGGAGGAATCCAACATCGGTGCTATTGTTTCGGATTCCCACATGATAAAAATCCTCTCATACATAGACCTGGCAAAACAGGAGGGAGGCGAAATTCTCTGTGGTGGAAACCGTGTCCAACCCAAAGGAAGATGCGAGGGAGGATTCTTTATCGAACCCACCGTTATTGAAAACCTGGACGCTTATTGCAGAACCAACCAGGAAGAAATTTTCGGGCCGGTCGTTTCCATTATCCCATTCCGGTCACAGGAAGAAGTGATCACCTTTGCAAACAGCACACAATATGGCCTCGCCGCGTCCGTATGGACATCAAACCTGAAAACCGCTCATACAGTTGCTGCTGCACTGCAAAGCGGTATTGTATGGATTAACTGCTGGCTGCTCAGAGACCTTCGTACGCCTTTCGGCGGGATGAAAAATTCGGGCGTGGGCAGGGAAGGTGGATTTGAAGCCCTACGGTTCTTTACCGAAGAAAAAAACGTTTGTATCAGACTGAAATAATTCCAGGCTTCATGAAAAACCCCGGTGGTGCCGGGGTCAGGAAGTGTATTGTTCAATAAGGTTTAGTTTACAACCATTCTTGTGGTCTGCCCGCCTTTATCGGTAATCAACCGGACAAAATAAGTGCCTTTGCCCAAACTCACCTGTTTTAACGGGATAATATAATTATGAGTTCCCTCTCCCATGTCTTTCAAATCTTCTGAACGGTAAACAATTCTTCCGGAAATGTCCATTACTTCAATACTTATATCAGATACCTCGTTGAGCGTATATTGAACCGTCGCTTCTTCTTTGGCGGGGTTGGGAAATACAATAAATTCCTCCAGGTTGGAACCCACTGGCTCTGTAATATAGCTACTCATTCTTGCAGGGGGAGGTGAGGTTCCCGTTTTTTGAATGGTAAACTGGTCAAAAATTGCACCAGAAGAAGTCAGGAATTTATAATCCAGTCTGTCACCCGTAACATCAATTACCAGGGATCCATAATAACTTACGGACGAAGTGTACATCGCATTATGGGGATATCCTGATGAGGTGCCTCCAAGCTGACCTGATACCCCGCACACGGCATATACCGTACCGTAATAGGTAGGTGATGCTTTCACATAAGAACTGGGATAAATTCCGCTTCCGGAATTTACCGCCATTAACGCGGGAACAAATGTACTTTCTACTCCAAAATGACCACGTATCAGCATAGATCTTTCATAGGAATGACTGTGACCTGATAGGACAAGATCCACTTTATGATTTTCCAGTATCGGCACAATGTTCGTTCTCATTTCTACTAACTGACTGCTGTTGTCAGAGTCATGGCTTCCCTTCGAATAGGGAGGATGGTGAAAATACACAATGGTCCACCGCTGGGTATTTGCTGCCAGGTCATTGTTCAGCCATGTTGCCATAGCACCTGTGGCAGATCTGAATACCGCATCTGTGGATTCGAGACAGACAAAGTGAATATTCGCATAGTTAAAGGAATAGTAGGCTTCCGTGCCGCTTGGAAGACCTCCTGCTTGTCCGTTGATTGGCATGGTAAAATTGTCAAAATAGGCCCCGGTCTGGTTGGATGCAATTGAGGTATGCAGGTCATGATTTCCTGAAGTAGGCCAAACCACCCATTTTTTTAACTGATAGGGATATACATTGAAAACATGGCTTTGGTACTCGGCATCTGTACCGTCACTGTAGGCATTATCACCCATCCAGAGCCATACATTGGTGTAGTTACTGCTGGTATAATTTGTATAAGCATCCCGGACCTGTACCTGGCCTGATGAGCCCACACCAAAATCGCCTATCCCCCAGATCCTGACATGATTTGTTGATCCTACCGGCGGATTGGTGTAAAAGTAGTTTCCCGTATCACCCTGTAGTTTCGTAGCTATAGTACCAACGGAGTAGTAATATTTAGTATTGGGTGTCAGGTTGGTCAATTGAATGATATGCTCCGTCGTTTGAATGCCGCTTGAGGCGGATGAATTAAGGGCCGAAGGTGATATCCCGAATGCTACTTTCGAATCGGAAGGGTTGTTGGTTCTCCAGCGAACATAAATACCATTGGGAGTGGATAGCTGAAGGTAGGGCTGCCGCGTCAGGGCCAGAACTGCTGTTAGGGTCTTAAAAATTCCAGAAGTGGTCCAGGAACCGGCACCGGTGGCGCAGACTACCTGAACCTGGAATTCATACCAGGTATCTGCCATTAGACCCGTGACATTTTTTGAGATGGATGTGCTGGAAACCGTATTCCAGTTTCCTGAATACCGTACGCCATACCTGACATTATAGCCGGTTGCACCGGCTACCGCTTTCCAGCTGAGGGTGGCTGAGTTGGATGTTATATTGGTTGAACCGAAATAAAAAGGATCGGCAATGCCGCAATTATTTGACAAGGTGGTGAATGTATTCAGTACACTGTATGCCTGACTGGGACTTGAGCCACAAATGCAACGTACACGCCAGTCGTATGCAGTATTGGGTAAAAGGTTCTGAAGGTTATAACTGTGCTGACTACCCGGGAGCTTAATCCAAACATAATTCGTGGTATTGTGTTCGGAATACCTTATCATAAATGTGTCTGCAGTTACATATTGGGTCCATGACAGGTTCGCGGTGTTTGAGGTTATATTGCCGGTGGTGGTTGAGGTTGGGGTAACACAGGCTACGGGTGTGGATGTAGTGGTGAAGGATGCCGGCACGGTCTGGTACCCGCCGGAGGTTCCGTTACCGCACCACGTACGTACCTGCCAGGTATAGGTGGTGGCGGGAGAAAGGCCGTTTAATGTATAACTCCTGGCACTCCCTGAACTAACCGTTTTATACAGATAAACCGGAGATCCGTTAACCCGGTAACGGATCAGAAAACTGTCCGCTGATGAAACCGTCCAGTTCAGCTTCGCGGAAATATTACCAACATTGGTCGTATTCAGTCCGGAAGGAAGCGGGCATACCACCGCATAGGCGGTGGTGAAGGATGCAGGAACACTCTGGTAACTGCCCGATACACCTCCGTTGCACCAGGTTCTCACCTGCCAGTAATAGGTGGTGTTCGGGGTCAGCCAGATCAGGGTTGCACTGCGTGCAGAGGCCGAACCGACGGTTTGATAATAATATGAACTTGTGCCGGACTTGTAATATCGAACAAGAAAACTATCTGCTGAGGTAACCGTCCAGTTTACCTTGGCGGTGGTTGTTCCGATATTGGATGAATTTAATCCCGAAGGAATAAGGCATTGGGCACTGGTTTTCCCTGAAAATAGTATCGAAAATAACAGAAATGCAAAAACAAAGAACTTAACTATACTGTATTGGTATTTGGTTGTAATCATGACACATGCTCCTTTTATTTCAAAATATAGGACAAGCAAGTTATCAAAAAGACTCCAGAAATCCCAATGTTTCCGCGGATTTCCTTAATTTCATATATGCTACAAAATATCGCCGATTGTGCTTTGTTTTTTCCGCATCAATCCGAGATATACAGTTTCGTTCCTTCACTGTGCGAAGAAAATGCCGGCGCATACATGCACTGAATGCTTGCCGGACCTGCAGAAAAGGATCCCGCCTGGTAGATTTTCATAGAATATTCAATCAAATGTGTGCCTTTGGTGAGGTACGAAAGGAAAAAATTCTCCGAAGCGTCTCTCGTGCTTTGATAATAACCCAGGCCCCCTGAGAACCTGTAACCCGATACATCACCTGCGGGCTCAAGTCCCGCTGCACGCAAATCTTTCAGGTGTACATATTCAAAGTCCCGGTCGCAGGTTATTTCGAGCTGAACACGGACCCGATCGCCCGGTTTCAGTGAATTTCCCTTCTCCAGCGGTGTTATAACGGGACCAGTATCCGAAATTTTCTCAATAAAATACTTTTTCCGTACAGACAGGTCTCCCTGATTTTCCGCGATATTTTCTGCGTCCTCAAAATGTTGCCAGTAAACCCCGCCCCATGCAGGTGGTGCGTTCGTGCCCCTTGTAATGATCTTAATCTCAGACATGTCCGCAGTGATTTCTGCAGGTGTCCAGTTTTCCCGGAAATATCCTGTGCCTGGTTCAGAATCAGCCGCGTTTATGTCAACTACCTTCCCTCCGATCTTTATCTCCGCCTCCGGGCGGGCACCAAGCCAGTTCTTTCCTGCAATAAGTAACGCATAACAGGCCTCGGCCGTTGCTTTGGTGGATTTCCAGTTTGTGGTTTGCTTCTGGCGAAGCAGCCAGGTCAGCATATCACGGATCTCCGGAGTATTGCCTGTTATTTCGTAAAAGCATTCCACAAGGAGAGCCTGGGTTTCAACCGGCATTTCCCACCACCTCCAGCCTCCCGGGTCGGTTTTCCAGTACATTCCCTTCTCCGGATCATGTTGTGCATGCTCCCTGAGGGATTGTATAATGTCGGAAGAAACGGTTTTGTTTCCCGATCTGAAAAGAATCATTGCCGCCATTCCCTGATTGAAAAAATCATTGCCGGTCCAGTTCTCAGAAGCCTGTTTCTGAAAATAATTGTAGGCTTCAAGGTAGGAACCGGGTAAGTTAATTTCAGGAAAATAGCTCCTGCAATACAGGTAATGTAAAGCAGCATGTGAAATACCCCCCTGCTTCCCCTGCGGAGAGTTGATGATTTGGGAATACTCCCTGGCGGCTTCTGCATCTAGAAACTGCATGCCCTTTTCAACCATAGTCTGAACCTGCTGCCTGCGTTGAACAGGAATCACCTGCATCTTTTCCAGATGTCCAAATCCTTCGATAATATATTGAGTAATAAACCTGTCCTCCGGCATACCGGGAAACCACGGCCAGCCACCGTTTACGGTCTGCGCAGAGGTCAGCCGCTCAAGTGCTGCTCCCATTTCCTGCTCCATGTGATTCCGGTCAAACAATATTCCAAGCCGTTCTTTTCGTGACTTCTCATCGCGTGCATCAATGACCCAGGGTGTTTCCTCCAGCATAACGGATTTCAGATCCTGATTTTTCTCAAGATTACTCATGAATGCATTTCCCCCGGTACTTTTCCAGCTTTCAAATACATTTTGAATTTCCGGCTGGCTTTGCGCTATGTGGTATGCTATAGCGTTGGAATAATACCTTGAAAATACCTGCTCCATGCAATCGTAAGAAGCTTCCATCAGATATGGTAATGCCTGAACTGCATACCAGACCGGGTTGACGGAATACTCGAGCGTATAGCTATTGCTTCCCGTCAGATTTCCTGAATGTTTTTTAAACGCATCAAATTGAAATTCCTTTACCCCGGGGCCATTCGCCCAAATCGGTAATGTTTCGGTCACAAGCAGCCGTCCAGGCAAGACAGGAAGGTTTTGCTCTTCTCCGTCTGTAAAATTTCCCGAGCCGGCCGTTACTCTGAATCGGAGTAATGGTATATCAGCCGGAACAATAATTTCCCAGAAAACCGTGGTACTGTTGCCCTGGTCAATCCGGAATCGTTTTTCAGGATTTGCATTGTGCACCTTTTCATCACATGCCGCACCATTTATACCATCAAAAAATTCCAGCCGGATCATGCCGTCGCGAATGGCACTTTCACTGCGCACAATCTTTACAGGTAACATCAATGTGTCCCCTGCCGTTACAAAACGCGGAGGATTGGGAACCAGCATAAGCGGCTTCGAAGTGGCAAGATTCTTTCCGGATATCACATACTGCAGGGATTGTGTATGTGCCATTATCATCAGCCTCCAGCCGGTAATGGCTTCGGGGGATGTAAAATCTATAGATACAAATCCCGAGTCATCGGTTGTCAGGGCGGGATAGAAAAATGCTGTTTCCTTCAGATTGGTCCTGACCTGAGTCGGCGCTTTTTCAATGGCGGACACAGGTTCTTTTTGCAAATTCTCACCCGGTTTTTCCCCTGCCATATCACTCACCTCTGAAGTGAATGCCGCCTCTGCATCAGTTGTCCCATCCATGGCAACCGGAACAGCTCCTTCTGAAACTGCGTATTTATACATGCGATTTGAAAACCTGAATCCGAACCAGTTCAACTGGTCATAGGTGCGTGGTTCCGGCATCTTGTCTTCGCCCTGACGATTCCCCGGCAATAGGAAGCTGCCCCGGGTTCCAAAAGACCGCGACTGGATTCCAGGACTTTTTCCGTATTCAAAAAAGGCTGGAAGTTTCCAGTTGTGTTCAGCGAACATATCCAACGATGCATCGTACATTCCCGCAAGAACTTCTGCTTTTACGGGCCGGTTTTTATCATCCGTAAGCCTGAGCCGGAAATGCTCCTTAGTTCCCGGCACCAACTTGTCTCTGAATACTTCATACTGTACCTGAAGTTCTTTATTGGTCCAGGGCACGTGAAGTAATGCTGAATGTGTGTATATCCTGCTATCATAAACGAATGAAAAATGCACGGTAAAATTACCCCTGTCCTCGTCGGTAACGGGAATTTCAATTTTCCGGTTACCCTTATTTATATCAAGCCATTTACTCCCTGTGATCTTTCCTTTTTTTTCGATTTCATACAATACGCGGATCGTTGCCGACGAACCGATAAGAATTTCGTCACTGTTTCCGGGAAGTACATTGTCACTGATAATACTGAAAAAATCAACGGTATTCGTCGGAACAACGGATGATTCTGAATTAAATACAGTAATGACCTTGCTGAAAAGGATCGTATCACCCCCACTGGAAATGGATGTTGCTGAAATCAGATAATGCCCCGGACGCCAGCCAATGTGGGAAATATCTAACAAGGAGTCTTTCCCCGTATCGAAATTCCCTGTATAGACCGCCTTGCCCGTGGGGCGAAACAGAAAATCGTCTTCGTTATCATATACGTCCGAAGGAAACAAATCCACGTACTCCTTTTCTGAATACAAATGTCTGTCGCACCTTGCCCATAACCGTTTTCGAAGCAACCGTTGCGGTTCGGTGATTTCCCTGATGGTAACAGTTCCCGTACTGCGTGTTTTCTGTCCTGCATAATTTTCTGAAATCACCGGAATTACGGTTGTTGTTTTTAGGTTAACATTGTCCGGAACAGGGATATTCAGTGTATATGGGTCGTATCCCGCATTTATGGTACGGGTTTCAGTATGGGATTCCCCATTCTGATCAATAACCTCTGCATAAATTACATAATTAAAAACAGGATGTTCCTTAATTTCTGCTAAAGGATCAGGCATCAGGTTCATGGTGAACGAAAACCCGCCTGTATCATTGGTATGAAATACATCATTATATATTTGTTGGGGGCCGGCACCCCTGTAATACGGTATTCGCCAGGTTCCCCAGACCGGAAATGAAACGGTTCTTTCTGCTCTTACCCTGACTTCGGCTCCGGCAACAGGCTGTCCGGAAAAAGATGTGGCACTGCCATAAAATGAAACCGCTGATCCGGCTTTATAATTCCCGGCCGGAGCCTGTATTTGAACCTGAAATTTGGGTCTTTTGTATTCTTCCACCCGGATAGTGGTACTTCCGTTTTCATCTGCGATTCTCATAATTCCTGAAAGTGTCCCCTGTGGTGCGGTGAATGAACCGTTGATG
Source organism: Bacteroidia bacterium (assembly GCA_020852075.1). GTDB lineage: Bacteria > Bacteroidota > Bacteroidia > AKYH767-A > 2013-40CM-41-45 > JADZBN01. Next base: position 12,195 of record JADZBN010000117.1, on the reverse strand, counting down.
GTTCCGAATGCATTGGAAACAAGTTGCAACTCAGCAACCATATTATTATTCACGTCATACAACTTTACTCCCGATTTTCTTCCTGCAACGATCTCTGACTGTCCGGCCCGTGTATTCAGAAGAATTCCTTTGAAATAAATGATCTGCCCGGGTCTGTAAATACTCCTGTCCGTAAAAAAATAACTGTGTGCTTCAACAGTTTCAGTTTCTGGATTCCCCCTGCTCTGGAAAAATGGAGACATTGATTCTAATGTATCCCCTTTACAGGTAAGTCTCAGAAAAAAATTCCTATAACCTCCTCCTGCACGACTGACGAGAAACCGGCCCTCGTTGTCACTGAGGTATTCTGCTTCCTTCTTTCCCGTATAGGTTCTCCTGGAATAATCAAATTCTTTTGTGATCAATTCTGCTGTAACGCCTCTCAATGGACTTCCGGTTTTGCGGTCGGTAACATAAAAAGCCATGTCTCCGCCTGAAAGCGTCCTGAACAGCAAGGCCATGTTGCTTACCGAAAAATCTGTGCTTGCAACCGGTGAATGATCCGGAGAAAATTTTTCTGTTGTGGAACAGATCAGGACAAAGAACCCGGAGGGGCATTTGTTCAGCGGAATCTCAACAGCATGAAACTGGTAATCCGAGTCGGCCTGCAGGACCACATTCCAGGCCCTCAATGGTTCCTGTTTCAGCAGGTTCCGGGTAAACAATTCCCTGTCAGTGGATAATTCAAGGTCCGGGTCAACTGCCCGGTACAGCCTGAAAAATACCTGTGAAACATTTTTATATTGCAATCTTGCTCTTAATGGTTGGTTTGGGAGATTTGTCTCCTCACAAACAAGATGGATTGCTTCTGATTCAATTTCTTTTTTCAATACCCTGCACATGCTGGCACCGTAGGAATACGGAAATCCGGAGATTGCGAGATTGCAATCTTTTAATGCGTCTGCATTCTTCCAGCGGTTAACCGGGTGGTCAAACGGTGAGTACTCTTCGCCTTCCTGCCTGTTCCGCAATGCAAGGGCATATAAAGCTTCCGTGCTTCCCGGATAATCGGAATATTTTGAAGCTATGGATTGCAGCGCAACCTTGTACAGGGAATCTTTTGTTGCCACTATGGAGTTCTCGAGAACAAATTTCAGTCTTTCAAGCTCAAGGTCAATAAGTGCACCGGGATGAGAATCCCTGTAATGAAATGCTGTCAGGTCCTGGAAAAGACGTATCGCCTTAAAATGAAAATTGCCGGTATCGGGGGTTGTGAGGATGAAGTTCAGAAACATGTCTGCTGTATTCAGGTAAAATGCACTGTTGAGTTGAAATTGTTTCGCAGGCTGCGTCAATCCCGGTTCTTCATCTTTATAAAAATCCAACGCTCTGTGTGCAAGAAAATCATACAGGGTAGGCCGTAATTTCCGTGACTCCGCATTGTTCCCTTTCAACAGGATTTCATCAAATTGTTCAAGCGGAATTTTTTTCAACAATGCCGCATCGTGGAGCGACTGACTGTAACTTTGAGTGCATTCATTTACAAAACGGCGCGCGTCCCATAACAGAGGATTTGTTCCTGATGCAGATCCACTGATTACTGACCTGTTTAGTATTTCATACCTGTTCTGCGTGTAATAATTCCAAAGTAAATCGGAACGAATGGATTGCAGAATGGCGTTTTCGGGAAATGTGGCCTGGCTGATTTCGTTGTCAATCTGATTCAGATTCTCCGTAAAGGCTTCTTCGCTGAGGAAACTGGTAAATTTCAGCCGGTAAATCATTCCCTTTATCAGTTGCTGAATATCCCCATCCTGTTTTGCCCTTGTACATATCTGCATTACTACATCCAGGGCTGATTTTCTCAATCCTTTTTTCTCCAGGGAATCTGTTTTTGCCCACAGGGTCCGGTAGTCTTCCGGCCCACTCTGTTGCGGTTGAACAAAAGAGCTAATAGATAATGCCGTTACGGACAGTAAAAGAAGGATGAGAAAAACTGCCGCTGATGGTTTTTTGCGACCTGAAATGACGGATTGGGTGGGAGTGTGGTTTTTCATTGCTGTAATGAATACGTATTGAATCCGGAATTCCTGATTTCTAAATAACCCGTTGTAGTACCAACAGTTCAGGAGGCAAATGCCCGGATGCATTTTACTGCTAAATTCCATAAAAAAATCCTGCCTCCCAAAGCAGGAAGCAGGATATTCAGGCAGGTAACTGTCAGGATTTATTCCACCGTAAGCCGGGTAGTGATGGTGGAATCGTCACTCCTTACCCTGAGTGTATATATTCCCGAAGAATAATCACGGAGGTTAATTTTTTCCGCATTGCTTCCCGGATTCAGGTAAATGATTTTTGAATACAGTAACCGACCGCTCTCGTCCGTCAACTCAAGGATTCCCCTGCCGGCTTTTGCTGCAGGAATCAGGATGCGTACAAACTCACTGGCGGGATTAGGATAAACAGAGAGGACGGTATTGAAAACCCCGTTGCCTGTTCCGTTGAATACGGTAACCACAATATCATCACTGGCGGTACAGCCGTTGGGATCCGTAACGGTAACAGAATACGTCGCAGTAGAGTTCACTGCAATACTCTGTGTGGTTTCACCGGTGGACCATTGATAGGAACTGAATCCGCCACCGGCATCTAGAGTCAGGGAGCTTCCGGATTGGAAGGAAGTATCATTCCCCAGAAAAACCGTGGGCTGGCTAAATACATTTGCAAGAACCGGAACCCTGTTGCTCGGGCAATCATCGCCCGCCTGGACATAATAGGTAATGCCAGAAGTCAGCACAGGGGTAATATACGTGGAACCCGTACCCATCAGATTTCCCGATACCGGCGCATCGTACCAGTAAATTTGTGCGGAAGATGTGGCACTCAGTGTAACTATGCCCGGTCCGCAGGTATAACCATCCACTGCGACAGGGTCTTCCGGAGTTGCATTAATTATTGCCTGTACGGAAACCCGGGGACTTCTGCATAAATATCCGGCTTCCAGAAAATAGACTGTGGTGGTTGTCAGAGACGGCGATGTAAATATGGTTCCTGTCTGAAGCAGGTTCCCACCAACCGGTGCATCATACCAGTAAATTTGTTCTGGTGATGTGGCATTAATAGTAACCGAACCGGAATCACAGCGGCTTACATCGGAAACAATGGGGACAGATGGAATTGGGTTGACCATCGCCAGAACAGGAACCCTGACACTGGGACAAACACCTACTGCCTCCGCATAAAAGGTAGTTGTAGCCGTGAGAACGGGTGTGGTAAAAGTGGCATTGTTGCTTAATGGTGAGCCCCCGGTTAAGGCCGTGTACCATGCGATGGGAAGCGCAGAAGTAGCGGAAATGGTAACACTTCCGTTCCCGCAACGATCCCCGTCAATTCCGACAGGCGCCGGCGCTGCATTTACCACAACATTGATTTCAAGCCTTGGACTTGGACACGTCGTTCCGGATTCCACATAAAAAACAGAATCGTTGGCTATGTAAGGAATGGATAATACATCTCCCGTGTATAACAGTGCCCCGCCGCTTGGTGCATTATACCACCTGGTATCCGAGGTATCGGTTGCCACCAGCGTCACACCTCCGGGTCCGCAACGGGTAACATCTGAGGAAACGGGTATTGCGGCAATGTCATCAATCGTTGCTACTGCCGGAATGGCGTTGCTGGGGCAGGAAAGCGATGTCTGTGCATAATACGTTGTCGTGGTGCTGAGTGAGGGCGTCACAAAAGTATTGCCCGTCCCCACGATGTTGCCGCCGGGTGCATCAAACCAATACACACTGTCCGTGGATTGTGCAAACAGCGTTACAGTGCCCGGGCCGCAACGGAAGGTGTCCTGAACAACAGGATCCGGCCCCTGGTTTACCACAGTAACATTTACTGTATCAGAAATTGCTGAACAACCGGCATAATCCACCCGGACTGAATACGCCCCGCCGTGTGTAATGGTAATTGATGAATTGGTTTCTCCAGGAATATTCGTTCCGCTCTCCAGCCACTGATAGGTATATCCGGGAACATAGGTGGCGTCCAGGGTGAGAGAACCGCCGGTACAGAATGTGGTACTTCCGGATACGGAAACGGGGGTTCCCAGTATATTGGTGTACCCTGTGCCGGGAGAGCCGCCCATACAACCGGCAAACCAATTGTTACCGTCATTAAGGTCGCCAAGAGGGTCCAACAGTTCACAGGTATAACCGCCACCATCAGCCTGCACCGGCCATGGGCTTATGTCCTGATAATTGATGGTAATAAGAAGATTCTCACTGTAATCAAATAACCTGATGCTTTCTCCTCCGTTATTCAGACTGAAACCAAGCGGCCCTATTACATTATTGACAGAAGGATAACGTGAGGAAAATTTTCCCAGGTCCTCTGCAAGCACCAGGTAGCCGCCGGCCGGAATCTCAGTGCCAACGGGCAACTCAAACTGGTTGTAATCGTTTTCGTCCCGGACTTTCCAGTTGGAAATGTCAAGGTCAACAGTCCCGTAATTATGCAATTCAATCCAGTCGCCTGCATCAGCAGAGGAGTCCGAGTGATAATTGAATTCACTGATGGTAATCTTCGGTGACTCGGGTGAACCCGTAAAGTAAGCGGTTATCTCATCGTCAACATTAAAATTGTAGGTAGTTGTTATGTTGTGATCATTCGAATTGATAATGTGATCCGACCTCCAGTGGTTAAATGTATATCCGGGATTGGGTATGGCACGGATGGTAACTGGGTTCCCGTCAAAATAAGTCCCCTCCCAGGAATACGAATCGGGGATGATGGTGTTTACAAGAATTCGCCCTGAACCGGCCGGAGATGTTTCAAATTCCAGTTCCACCTGATTCGTAAGACCAAAGTCGGCCTGAATCTGATCCCGGACTTTTTGCGGGCGTGACGTCAAAAAGCTCCGCATACTGTTGATATTACTGTGCCAGGTGCTGGTGTTGCTTCCCCATTTGGCAAAATGATTTGGCATATCATACTGCATACTGTCCTCGTAGGAGTCCGAAATACTCTTTGCATACGACGACTTGAAAATGGTATTTATCAGGTCGGCATACCGGTTTATGAAATAGGTTCTGAACGTGGGATTGTTCAGGATGGCATCAAACATTTCCGAAGAATGACTGAACGCTACCGGATTTCTGGCTATTGCAATGCGGTCATCGTTCACGCTTCCGGCATAACCACAGCCAAAATCAAGGTCATATGTCAGGTACCTCCACTTGCCTCCCGGTTCAGAGGGTCGCCACATTTTTATGTTATTTGTCCAGTCGCCAATCCAATCGCCGTTATTGTAGTATGTTTCCGCGATGAAATAGTCGGCATAGTTATCAAAATCCAGAAAGTCTTTCAGATAATTATAATATCCAGCCGACAGGGGATCGGCAGTGGTGGCATAGTTATACATGTCCCAGAAAGAAGCATCCGAACCGTTTTTTACGGATATGGTGCTGCCGTCCTCTTTCAGATAATCAATTTGATCCTCTTTCAGCCCATAATTGTATTCCATCCAGTGATGGTCGTGGTTTTCATGAATGGTAAATACACCCCAGTATTCTCCATTGAGATACATAACGGCAGGTTCTGCGGCAAGGTAGCCGGCATGTGTGGTTCTCAGTAACCTTTCCATGAATGCATCCCGGTAGTGAACAATGTTCCAGTCGGTTCCGGAATTTCTCAGGATAAAATTATCAAAGTCATTAATGAATGGCTTTTCAGGCCAGAAAGGAAGGTTGATTTCTCCGGTTCCAAACCGGTCGCTGAGCATGATCTCAAGACTCTTCTGAGGTTTTGCCCTTGAATAATTTCCATAAATGCGAATCTCCGCATCGAAGCGTAACAACCGGTTTTTGTCCTTGTCGTAATATTCAATGCAGGCGGGCTTACGCCAGTCCTGCCAGAAGTTTGCTCCTTTATAGGGAGAGGTGGACTGGGCGTTGGGTCCCATCACATAGATTCCCGTATTCCAGTCCCAAAGATTGTCCGAATCCGTCGAGATACTGAAAACCGGCAAATGGTCGTCTTCGTTGACAAAATAGGAATTGGTGATGATCGGACTGGGCAGGTATCCTGATGCAAATACTTTCGCCCGGATAACCTTTGTGCTATTCAGCAGAATGGGAGAACTGTACGATGAGGAGGAGGACGTCGGATCGTCACCGTTGGTGGTGTACCGGATGACGCCTCCCGGCGCTGTGGTACTGAGCGTCAGCCATTGCGTATTTTGGTAATATCCTGCTGCGACTGAAAACATAGGGGATGATGCATATCCGTTGTAACAGGTGGAAGAACTGTTGGATGTACCCGGCGTCGGAGTGCCGAACAAACACCAGGTTCCGGCACCATCCGACGACCTGCCGATGGAGTTGTCAATATCAATGTCAACATAAGAATAGGAGTCAATGATTGTCCCGACGTTGTCGGTCAGATAAACCGATTCCCCGCTCCGGCTCAGCTTAAAATCAGCATTGAAGTATTCAACCGGAGGCGCATTGAACCAGGACGGCGTCGCACTATAGGTCATTCCCGGACTCTTCATACCAAAAGAAAGAAACGGTATGGAAGAAAGGTCGTTGGAATTGGTGGTGGTATTGTGCACTTCCACGGCAAAAACATTCATACCCTGAACAAGGGCGGCTTTGAGTAGGTTGATATCAACAAAAAATGAATCAGGATCCATCCCCTGGTACATGAGTGCTTCGTGGGATTGCGGTGCAAGATCGTTGAAGAGCGGCCTTGCTCCGGGAGGTCCCATATTGGCCCGGGCGATCTCCGTTCCGTTGAGGTATGCGACAAACCCGTCATCATAATCCATGTTCACGATCGCCTTTAGGATTTCTGATGTGTCAGATACAAAAAAAGTTTTTCGCATCATGACGGAGTTATAACTGGTAGAAATCTGAGTGGCATCATCGTTGTCGCCGTATCCGATTCCTCCAGATCCCGAATTCCAGGATCCATCGTTAAAGGAAATGTTTCTCCAGTTGGTGTCTGGGGCCGTATTGTTTGCAGCAAAATATTTCCAGGTAGTGGAGGCGCTAACAGCCGTTTCCCAGTGATCCACTATGGAATTTACATTCTGGTCAGCGGCAAAAACCAGCAGCCGTTCCCCCGCATTCAGTGTGTAGTAGGGAAAAACAAATTTGTATTTATCGTTGCCATCATCCGATAAACCGTATCCCGAAAGATTTACCGGCGATGCACCGGCATTGTACAACTCAATCCAGTCATCATACTCGCCGTCGAAATTGGTATTGACCGATACGTTCGATGGACATATTTCATTGATAAGTACCTGGGCCGGTGATTCTGTCGGAAATATGAAGAGGAGAAACACAAGCAAAACAAGCCCGAGTCTGGTCTTTTGCATTTTGGATGAAAACATGTGAGAGGGGCGTTTAAACGGGATCCGGCGTTTAGGTAATCTATTGTTACGTTTCAGGGTATGAAGATAGGTCAACTTCACCCCAAATTCTTAAATAATTGATAAAGAACATGAAAATATAGGTAAACCGATTCTTTAATTGGAATTTCACTAAAAGTTGATAAATTTAACGAATTTCATGCTTTTCTGTTACCATACACCCAAAGTTATTAACAACCTAAAAATCAAGACTATGAATGAAATTGCATCTTCGCGACGCACTTTTTTGAAAAAGTCCTCGCTGCTGGCGATTGCCGGAATTGCCGGCCCTTCTGTATCCTCGGGTTTCTTCACTTCCCATTCAATGCCCGAATCAGAGGTGGTGGACGGTGAATTTACACTACCTCCGCTCCCATACGCGTACGATGCCCTAGAACCTCACCTGGACAAACTGACCATGGAAATTCATTACACGAAACACCATCAGGGATATGTAAACAACCTGAACAAACTCGTTCAGGAAAATAACATCCACGCGACACTGGACGAACTGGTCAAAAACGCTTCGAAGTATCCTGAAGGAGTTCGAAACAATGGCGGCGGACACTGGAATCATTCCATGTTCTGGAAGGTAATGAGGCCGGGCGGTTCTTCACCTTCCGGGAAAATTTCCTCCGCAATTGCCGGGGCTTTTGAATCCCTGGATAATTTCCAGGAAAAATTCGCGAGCGCGGCATCAAAACGCTTCGGTTCAGGATGGGCGTGGCTGGTACGCACCCCTTCGGGGAAGCTGGAAATCGGATCTACCCCGAATCAGGACAATCCATTGATGGATCTTTCCGCCTTCCGGGGAATTCCGCTGTTGGGGCTGGATGTCTGGGAACATGCCTATTACCTCAAGTTCTATAACAAGCGGGGAGATTACATCCGTGAATGGTGGAATGTAATCAACTGGGATCAGGTGGCGGAAAATCTGGCGTTAGCAGAGAGTAACAAATAAGTTGCTGCCTACGGATTAAAACTCTCCGGATAATTAAACACCCTGTCCCGGATTCACACGGGCACAGGTGATTTTGTGCTCCTTGTTGTTTTTTGTATAAGCCATAAAAGGTAATAGAAATAAATCAGGATGCAGGGCAGGGCTTTCAGAGAATAGGGCACTACCCAGGTGATTCTGATACCGGCAGGAAAAAGATCAGTTGGAGACAGGCACGTTAGCAGGATCATACTTATGAGCAAAATCATGCCCGTGATTTTAGGGGGAATGGTAAAACAAAGCAGTACAGCCCCTGTTACAGCGATAACATACGTTGGTGATTCTCCTTTATGATTGAAAATTACCATCCAGATAAGCAGCGAACAGCCAAACTGAAGAATATCCGTCTCTGACATAATTCTTATCCTGAACTGGTACAGTATCCAGGAGCCAAGCAGCAATACAAATCCTGCAAGGGTAACTGCGGTTTTCAACTCCGCACCGGGAAACAATGCCGAAACAAAACCAAGAAATGAAATTCCCACCGAGGCATCATGATCCGACCGCAGCAACACAAACCAGTCACGATAACACTGCAGGAGATACCCACACGGGATAAACAGCAGCGGAAGAAACACGAACAACGCCGTGAGTGCTATTCCTGCCAAAATGTGTGGCGGCCTTATTCTTTTCAATAGAAATACCAGCAGCAACAAAATACTGAACACCTTGATAAATGCACAAATAAGAATAAACAGCAGCGGTTTGTAAAATCTGTTCTGGGAAATTCCTGAAATGGCCAGCAGCGAAAGACCGGCTATCAACCCGTTGCTCTGACTGTTTTGAAGTGACGTTACCAGCTCGGAAAACACAACTAACAATCCCAGGTATTGTTGGACCCTGCTTTTCCAATCAATGACCAGAAGCGCATAGACAAGAAGCAGTCCGTTCAGCAAATTCCAGCAAATAAGGCCTGCTAAATCAGGCAATAATGCAAACGGAGCCATCAGCACCGGAAAGGTGGGGCTGTATTTGTACAGATCAAAATATTGATCGTAATGATAGGTGTACAACGGCTGTTGATGGCGGAGGTTTTCCCATGAGCGTGAAAAGATTTTGTAATTGTTGTATGGGGTGAACGAATCCTGCCGCTTCTTGTTATATTGAAAAACCGAAATAAGCAGGATCAGAGCAGCAGAAACCGCAAGGATGATATTCCTTGCTTTTTTTGTGGAAACAGGGTGGGTAATTTCTGCTGTCATGACCGGCAGACAAAAATAAAAAAGCCCGGTTTACAGATACAACTCCGGCAGCAACCTGTCGAAAACACCATTCGGTCTCCGTTAGGCCTGCGGTCTAAACCAGTGCAATGTCAAACTGAACCAAATCAATAAACTGGTGTACCCTTTCATCAATTTCACCATGAGTAAGGTGGATGAGCCGTTCCAATCCGAATTTCTCAACACAAAACGAGGCCATGGCAGATCCGTAAATAATGGCGCGTTTCATGTTATCAAATGAAATGTCGCGTGTTTGCGCAATGTAACCAATGAATCCGCCTGCAAAGGAATCTCCTGCACCTGTCGGATCGAAGACCTCTTCAAGCGGAAGAGCCGGTGCAAAAAACACCTGTTTTTCATTGAACAACAAGGCACCATGCTCACCTTTTTTGATGATCAGATACCGGGGTCCCATCTTCAGGATTTTCTGTGCAGCCCGTACCAGGCTGTATTCATGGGTAAGTTGCCTGGCTTCGGAATCATTTATCGTCAGTACATCCACATACCGTATGGTATCCATCAAGGCATCCCATTGTGTTTCCATCCAGAAATTCATGGTGTCCATCACCACCAGTTTCGGCCGTTTATGTATGCGTTCGATGACCTTCTTCTGAAGTTGCGGCATCAGGTTGCTGAGCATCAGGAACTCACAGTCCTGGTAGGAATCGGGAATTACAGGATCAAAATCCAGCAATACATTTAACTGTGTATCCAGTGTATCTCTGGTATTCATGTCCTCATGGTACTTCCCGGACCAGAAAAAAGTCTTCTGTCCCTTTTTCACCTGCAGCCCCTCAATGGACAAGCCCAACTGGGTAAAGCGGTTTATCATTTCTCCGGGAAAATCATCTCCTACAACTGAAACAAGTTTTATGTTTTTAGAAAAATAAGCGGCCGCAGTACCTGAATAGGTGGCAGCGCCTCCGATTATTTTATCGGTTTTCCCAAAAGGGGTTTCAATAGCATCAAAAGCAACGGTTCCGACTACAACTAAGCTCATAGGCTGTTCATTTGGGCGTGAAGGTACTTGAAAGGCCATCGAATCAAAAAATCAGATTGGATTTCCGCTTTACCATTTTGTTAAATCCATTTGATTTCACATTGATAATGAAAACCATATGTTTGTCGGACGGAGACGCTTTTTCACTTTATGCCATGCCCGGAATGGATTCCTGCGTTCTTTCATTCTCTTTGGCTTGGGGCATGTATTTAACGAACCCACTCAGTCAATCCCGCCTGGTTACCTATTTATATATATATGAATGCGTGCCCCATATTGAAAGCATTGATTCACAAATTACTGAATATCAAAACCATTTATTGATGGATACCAGATTTTTTATAAAAACACGGGATGTAGCCGTGGGTTTAACGGCCTACCTTTAGCAGGCGTAAACATGGTTTAATTGTTTTTTCTTTGGTTTAATGTAACAGATTGAAATATGGCATTTTAAACAGAATCAGGTATTCGTTTGTGATGATTAATTACTTGTATCATAATTAGTTAAATAACGAACATCCCAATATCATGGAGTTTTTGGGTGGAAGGGCAAAACATGACTTTTCGCATTGTTTAGAATTTGTCTAAATAAAATCTTGCGCCCGAATTCTAACACATGAAAATATGAAAACCTTTCTGCTCTCCTTTATTTCATGCTTCCTGTTTTGTGCAGCGAAAGCACAAACAGGCACGGGAAGCATTTCCGGAACTGTCAGAGACAAAGCCCAAAGACCTGTTGAATTTGCAACCATTCAAGTTGAAAATACAACGATAATTACCGTTTCGGATGAAAATGGAAAATTCATTTTGAAAAATATATCCCATGGTGATTTTAAAATTATGTGTACCGTCATGGGGTTTGAGCCCATCGGTCAGAAGGTTACCGTTAAATCAGGGGAAACAACAAAAATTATATTTGACCTGGATGCAAAAGTTCACACCCTGAAGGAGGTCAGCATCACTTCGACGGGAATAAAAGGGGAAATAAAAGATATTCCAGGGACTGTTTCCATAATTGATACAAAACAAATTCAGGAATCAGGCGCCCAGAATATCGGACAAATCATCACCCGGGTGCCGGGAACGAATTATCTCGATGAAGACGGACGGGGATTAAAACCCAATATCGGATTGCGCGGCCTGGATCCATTGAGAAACAGAAATGTACTGGTGCTGATTGATGGGAAATTCCCAATTGGAATGACATATTATGGTGATCCCGCATCCTATTACATGACTCCTGTTCAGAGTATTGACAGAATTGAAATTATTAAGGGCGCCTCCCCCGTTCTATATGGTGGTTATTCAGTCGGTGGTGTAATTAATATGATTACAAAAAAAGGGAAATACACACCTGAAACCAAAGCGGATCTGTCCTATGGGTCGTTCAATTCCTTAAATCTTCAATTATCAACTGGTGGAAATAATGGTAAAACAAATTATCTGATCTCCGGTTTACACAGGATGGGAGATGGCTTCCGTGACAGAAGCAGGTTTTCGGTTAATGACTTTACCATTAACCTGGGCACTCAGATTGATTCGACTTCTGAAATTTCCCTTTATCTGAATGGATTCAACGAAAATT
>JADZBN010000116.1 GCA_020852075.1 Bacteroidia bacterium | reverse complement strand
TTTCATTCTTTTCCTCCTGCTTGAAGTATTATGCACCTATTTGATTGTCCAGAACAATAATTTTCAAAGGGCCGCATTTATCAATTCGACAAATAAGGTTGCCGCAAAAATCAACGGCCTCGTCAGTTCGATAACCGAATACATAAATCTACGGACCGTCAACGATGCCCTCTCCCGGCAAAATGCAGCCCTGAAATCATTGGAACCGGGAGCCTATTATATAGACAGCAGCCTTCAAAGGCTGGTAAACGACACAGTGCACCAACAACAATATACCTTCATGACGGCCAGGGTGGTGAACAACTCCATCAACCGGAGGAACAACTACCTGACCCTGGATCGCGGCAGCCTTCAGGGTGTACGGCCTGAAATGGGCGTGATTTGCACCGATGGAATTGTTGGAATTGTAAAAGACACCTCGGAACATTTTTGTTCGGTCATATCATTTCTTCATAAAAACTCCAGGATCTCAGCCCGGATATTGAAAAGTGGTTATATCGGTTCAATGGTATGGGACGGATATGATCCAACGGAAGCCAGCCTGGAGGATATTGCAAAACATGTGAAACTTCAGATTGGCGATACGATTGTCACCAGTTCCTATTCGGCCATTTTCCCCGAGGGAATTATGATTGGAACAGTCTCGGATGTTGACCCCAATACAGGCGATAATTTTCAGGATATAAAAGTGAAACTCAGCACTCCCTTTGGTAAACTGACCTACGTTTACATTGTGGGAAATCTGTTAAAAGATGAACAAAAAACCGTAGAGGAGGACTTAAATAATGATCGCTAAAATACTCACGAACCTTTACCGTTTCCTCTTCCTGGTACTGATTCAGGTGGTAGTGCTTAACCATATCCAGTGGAGCGGATTTGTAAACCCATACGTATATATATTGTTTATTCTGCTTCTTCCCCTGGAAACACCCGGTTGGTTACTGCTGTTGCTTGGCTTTGTAACAGGTCTTGTAATAGATATGTTTGGAAATACCGAAGGGATGCATGCGGCGGCTACCGTTTTTGTCGCTTTTGCCCGTCCGGGAATCCTGCGGTTAATTGCCCCCCGTGACGGTTATGAATCCGAAACCAGACTGGGACCTCAAACCATGGGATTCAAGTGGTTTCTGGCCTATGTTTCCATAATGACGGTACTGCACCATCTTGTCTATTATTATATTGAAGTTTTCCGGTTCAGCGAATTCTTCATCACCTTTGCAAAAGCAATTGTGAATTCAGCCATATCGGTTGTACTGATCATCGTGGGTCAGTATCTGTTTGGCAGGGCTTTGAAACGAAATGAACGTAGCCTCGGGTAGAAAAACCATTATTTATCTGATTTTTTTTTCTGTCGGGTTGATTTACCTGATACGGCTGTTCTATCTCCAGTGCATTGACAAAAGCTACCAGATAGCAGCAGAAAATAATGTTTTCCGTAATGTAATTGAGTATCCATCGCGGGGATTAATTTATGACAGGAAGGGTAACCTGCTTGTGTACAACGAGCCTGTTTATGACCTGATGATTATCCCCAGACAGGCCAGGGATATTGATACTGCTGAATTGTGTAAACTCATTGGAATAACACACGAAGAGTACGATGAGAAATTCCGTAAGGCAAATGCCTATTCCCCCTACAGGGCATCAATTTTTGAAAAGCAGTTATCCGTTGAAATGTATGGGACACTGCAGGAAAAGATGTACAAGTTTAAGGGCTTTTTTGTTCAGCCGAGAACCCTGAGGAAATATCCCAGCCCAATCGCGGCTCACCTGTTCGGATATATCGGTGAGGTTGACACGAACATTACCCGGAAAGATCCCTATTACAAGGACGGTGATTATATCGGGAAGAGTGGTATTGAGCAGGGCTACGAAACCTACCTGAGGGGTAAACGGGGTGTCCGGGTGATGATGGTGGATGTATTCAACCGGGAGAAGGGGAGTTATATGAACGGCAAATTTGATACTGCCTCTATAGCCGGAGAAAACCTTACCCTGAGTATTGACGAGCAATTGCAGGAGTATGGTGAAAAGTTGCTCCAAAACAAGGTGGGGGCAGTGGTTGCCATTGATCCTTCCACAGGAGAAATCCTGGCGTGTGTAAGTTCACCCTCCTATGATCCCAATCTGCTCGTGGGCAGGGCGAGAACAAAGAATTATGCCGGCCTTCTTGAGGACCCGTTAAAGCCGCTGTTTAACAGATCATTGATGGCTTATTATCCTCCCGGCTCGACCTTTAAATTGATCAATGATCTGATCGGCGAGCAGGAAGGTGTGCTTTTTCCCAATACAACCTATTACTGCGATGGAGGATACCACATGGGGAGTATTACGGTGAAATGTGATGCGGTGCACGGTTCACTGAATCTTAAAAGCGCCATAGAACATTCCTGCAATACCTACCATTGCTATGTTTTCCGGAGTATTGTTGACCAGAAAAAATTCCGTTCCACAGAAGAGGGATATCAAAACTGGCGCAACCATGTTTTAACCTTTGGTATCGGTAAAAGACTCTATAGTGATTTGCCTCATGAACTGAAAGGCAATGTTCCTACGGTGGCATACTATGATAAATATTTTGGCAAGGGCCGTTGGAAAAGCTCAACGGTGGTATCATTGTCCATTGGCCAGGGAGAACTGGGAATTACACCCCTGCAGATGGCAAATACCATGTGTATTATCGCCAACAAAGGCTATTTTTATGTGCCCCATATAGTCAGAAAAATCGGTGACAGGGTTAATCCCGAACCCCGGTTTACAAAAAAGAATTATACGGACGTGGATTCGTCATACTATAATATCGTCATTGACGGTATGGAAAGCGTGGTGGAAACCGGTACAGCCGCCGGTTCCAGGATTGCTGGAATACGTGTGTGCGGTAAAACCGGAACAGCACAAAATCCCCACGGGAAGGATCATTCCCTGTTTGTTGGTTTTGCACCAAGGGAAAATCCAAAAATAGCCATTGGCATTATGGTGGAGAACGGAGGCTGGGGTGCTTCCTGGGCTGCACCCATTGCATCTTTAATGATCGAAAAATACCTGAACGATACAATTAAAAGACCGGAACTGGAGAAAAGAATGCTGGAAGGCGTGGTAATTCCGAAGATATACCTGGATAAAATGGAAGCAGAAAGAAAAATAAAAGAACAGGCAGAGCATGCCGCCGGAATGACAAAAAGCAGGGAAGACAGCCTGAGGGCAAAAAGACCATAATGCGCGATCAGAAGGGAATACTCCAGAATATTGACTGGTTACTCGTTAGCCTGTTCCTGATTCTGATGGTAATGGGCTGGGTAAATATATATGCAGCCGTTTATGATGATCAGCACCGGAGCATCTTTGACCTGACACAGAACTACGGCAAACAAACCCTCTGGATTGCCGGGGCCCTGCTCATCGCACTGATGATTCTGATTATTGACGGTAAGTTTTATGCTGCATTCTCTTACCCGGTTTATGGAATAATGCTGCTGCTGCTGATTTCAACATTTGCCTTTTCCAGGGATGTAAAGGGCTCCTACGGTTGGATAGACATAGGGAGTTTCAAGCTCCAGCCCGCTGAATTTGCAAAGTTTGCAACAAATATGGCGCTTGCCAAATACCTCAGCTCCCTGGACATACGACTGCAGGAACTGAAAACCAGGGTGATCTCCGGCTTGCTCGTTGCAATACCGGCAGCCATAATCCTTTTTCAGAATGATACGGGATCCGCACTGGTTTTCGGTGCATTTATTTTTGTCCTGTACCGGGAAGGCCTTTCAGGAAACATACTGCTGATGGGATTTATTCTGGTGGTATTGTTTGTTCTTGCCCTGCTTGTTAAAAAGGCTGTACTTTTTGGAGTCATTGGAGGCATCGCACTGCTATTTTTTTTGCTTGCCAGAAAAAACAGGAAAAATATCATGATCATTATCAGTGGAGCGTTTGTTGCGGCATCGCTCGTATTTAGTGTGGATTATGTTTATAATAATGTATTACAGGCACACCAACGTACAAGGATAGATGTATTGCTGGGTAAAGAAGTGGACCTGAAAGGGGCAGGTTACAATGTCAATCAGAGCAAAATAGCCATCGGCTCCGGCGGCTTTTTAGGCAAAGGTTTTCTAAACGGCACGCAGACAAAATATGATTTTGTCCCCGAACAAAGTACCGATTTTATTTTCTGTACAGTGGGTGAGGAGTGGGGCTTTATGGGAAGTGCGGTGGTCATTCTCCTGTTTATGGCATTGCTTTACAGAATTATTTTTGTGGCGGAACGTCAACGATCGGTGTACACCAGGATATACGGATACGGGGTGGCAAGTATTATCTTCTTTCATCTGATGATTAATATCGGCATGACCATTGGGCTGGCGCCGGTGATCGGAATCCCCCTTCCTTTTTTCAGCTACGGAGGATCATCACTCTGGTCTTTTACCATTCTGTTATTCATTTTTATCAAACTGGATGCATACAGGCTTCAGATTTTGCGATGAATTTCCTCCCTGTTACCTCAAAGCCCTGACTCCCCGTTCCCGGATAAAATGTTTTTGAGGAGTATATTACTGACAAAAAAAGGGGCCTCCTGGCCCCTCACGTGTTAGATATATAGTATGGAACTCTCAGTAAAAGGTTCCCCTGTGATCTTCAATACCAGCCTTTTCTTTCAATGCGTTGAAAACCTCGTATTCACTCCTGGATTTTCTCTGGTCCAGTATGGTTTTTATCGTTGCGGAATAATCGTTGGTAACAGGAGGTTCGCGGAAACTCTTCACGGTAAACACCGTTACCGCATTCTCTCCCTGGACCGGCTGGGAAATTTTTCCTGCTTTTGATCCGAATACCGCTCCAATCAGAATCTGATCAGCACCGACCCCGGGTATGTAAGGATTCTGAAAACTCAGATTGTCAGCGTCTGCTGCCGTTACATTCAGCTTTTGGGCAATTTGATCAATGCTTGACCCCCCTGCATTTTTTATTTTCTCAATGAGCAAGGCGGCTTTCTTCTCCTTTTTGGCACCTTCGGTAACCTGTTCCTTTACACTTTCCATGGGGAGAATTCCTTTGTCCTTAAGTTCCACGAGATGGCCGATGACATATTTGTCACCGAAGGTGAAGGTCTTGGAAATATCACCGATTTTAGCTTCATAGGCCCAACGTACCATTTCACGGGGAGATTCCAGTCCTGAAATATTCCTGTCCGTTTCTTTCAGGTTGTCGGCAATACGTTTATTAAGTCCTTCTTTCACAATGGAAGAATCAAATTTTTCCGCGGTGTTATTATTAGCAGCAAACTGATTTGCCTTATTGTACACCAGGTCGAACGTTTTTTGTGAAGGTTCGATTTTTCTTTCAAGGGTACCGATCTGAACCGATTTTGCCGGAACACCCTTATCAAGAATTTCAATCAGATGGACACCGAATTGCGAAACCACAACCGGCATGTCTCCTTTCTTACCTTCAAAGCAGGCATCGTTAAAGGGCTTAACCATGGTACCCTGACGGAACCAGCCCAGATCACCTCCTTTGGCTCCGGACCCCGGATCCTGTGAATACTTCATGGCAAGGTCGGCAAAACTGGCGCCTTTCCTGATTGCATTCTTCAGACTGTCAGCCAGCGTCATGGCCTTTGCGGTATCTGTACCTTCAATCTTCAGTAGTATATGGCGTGCCTTCACAGAGTCCGGAAGAAATTGCTCAGCTACAAGGCGGCTGATCTTCAAAGAATTTCCATCTTCATAAGGTCCAACCGTCGTTCCGATGGCAGCAGTAAACATAACGGTATCAAGAACGGGTTTAAGAGAACCCTTCGCGTGAAATGTGGAATCAAACGGTGTATCACTGTAACGGTTGATGTAGTCAATAGGATTATCCGTACTCTTGTATTCATCAAGGTGACCGTTTATCCAATCGGTCACTGCCTGGCGGTCTTCAGCGGAAGGGGCAACGTCAAAGGTGACATATTCCACCTTGCGGACCGTTTCGGCCTGCCTGAATTTATTTGAATGTGAATTGTAATAATTCTTCAGGTCATTATCATCCACAGTAACACTGCTGTCTGGAATGGTATTATAATCCAGCCTTACATACCGGATGGAGGCAGAACCCTGGTTTTCCCGGTAAACCCTTTTTGCTTCATCTGTGGTAACATACAGGCCGTCTTTGATCAGGTTCCTGTATTTCGTCGCAATCCTGTCTTCCCGGATGGCGTCTTCAAACTGTTTCCACTGTAGTTGTGTATTTTCATCACGGTTGGGCAGGTCCTTCAGGAAGCGGACAACAGCATTGGGATCAAACTGCCCGGTCTTGGGGTCGGTAAATGCTTTCTTTATCTGCTCATTGGCATTTGGGCCCGTACACATTTCGTACAATTCTTCAGGACTGCAGGAAAGACCAAGGTCTTTGTATTCTTTTCCGAGAGTATATTCGTTTACAAACATACCCCATGCCTGTTCCCGGATCATATCAAGGGTATTCTGATCCACATTATCATTCTTTGTACTGGCTTTGTAATTTTCGGTGAGCGTTTCTACACGCTTTTCAAATTCGGCATGATGAATTTTTTCTCCATCTACCACTCCTACTACGTCACCATTCCGGTTCATAATGCCGGTGCGGCTGGTAACGAGGTCGCCAAGAATAAAGAGAGCCATGGATACACCCACGAAAATGATCAGCAATCCAACGCGTTTACGGATTGTGCCAATAACTGCCATAATGGTCTGATTAAATTAGATTTGATTTTATTGAAACCGCCGGAATCTCCCGCAAAATTTATAACAATCTGATAATTAGATAGTTAAAAAAATTATCCGGGAATAATCCTGAAAATGAGGGGCGAATATACGATGTGAAAGCGAATAATGAAAACGATGGGCCCTGGTGGCATTTATCGTTGAGTTTCCCTCCTCACGACGGGTTGAATTTTTTCAACCGCACCTGTTCGATACGATTATTCTTCACCTTCATGACGGTAATACGGAATGGAGGAATCATGATTTCCTCGCCGGCGACAGGAATGTTTTCATGATGATGGAAAATGAAACCGCTAAGGGTTTCATAACCTTCTTTTTTTTCAATTTCAAGTCCGTATTTCCCGTTCAGGTAGTCAATTTCATGTCTTCCGGAAAAAAGAAATTCGTCTTCTGAAATCTGCTTTTCAATCTCTTCGGGGACATCGTGCTCATCCTGTATTTCACCAAAGATTTCTTCAATGACATCCTCAATGGTTACCATACCAGATGTACCACCGAATTCATCCACCACCACCGCCACACTCCGGTGCTGATTGGTGAATTGTTTCAATAACTCATTTGCGTTCATCACTTCCGGTACAATGCTTACCGGCAGAAGGATTTGCATGATATCTTCAGGCTGGCTGAACATTTCATTCGAATGAACAAAACCGATAATATTGTCAATCGTGTCGCGGTAAACAAGGATCTTGGACAGTTTGGTTTCAATAAACAGTTTCCGCAACTCGCTCAGCGGATCGTTCATT
>JADZBN010000115.1 GCA_020852075.1 Bacteroidia bacterium | reverse complement strand
TGAAATTTCAGAAAGATATATCACTCAAATCCCTGAATACTTTCGGAATTGATGTCCGTTCCGGCTTGTATGCGGAATTTCACTCCAGGCAGGAACTGGAGGATCTGCTGTCTGAACCGGAAACACAAGGGCGAAAGATCCTGATACTTGGCAGCGGAAGCAACATCTTGTTTTCGGCTGATTACCCGGGAGTGATCCTACACAACAGAATTCCCGGAATAGGGATTGCAGCAGACGATGAAAATACGGTTCTGATAAAGGCCGGTGGTGGGGTGAGGTGGCACAGCCTGGTTCTGTGGGCCGTGGACAATGGCTACGGCGGACTGGAAAACCTGTCACTGATACCAGGGACGGTGGGTGCGGCGCCCATCCAGAATATCGGAGCATACGGGGCAGAGCTAAAAAATACTTTTATCGAACTGGAAGCCATGGAAACCGCTACAGGGCAGGTGAAGACATTTTCAAACGAACAATGCCGGTTCGGTTACCGGGACAGTATTTTTAAACAGGAGGCAAAGGGGAAATTTGCCATTCTTTCCGTATCTGTAGTGCTGACGAAAAATCCCACAGTCAATACCAGGTACGGCGCCATTGAGGAAGAATTGCACAAGATGAAAGTAACGAATCCCGGCATTAAGGAGGTGAGTGAAGCGGTAATTTCCATCAGGCGCAGTAAATTGCCCAATCCTGAAGTCATCGGGAATGCCGGAAGTTTTTTCAAAAATCCTGTCGTACCAACAGCCTTCTATGAAAGCATGAAATCGAAGTTTACTTCCATACCCGGGTATCCTGCCGGCAAGGATAAAACCAAACTTGCAGCAGGCTGGCTGATTGAACAATGCGGATGGAAAGGAAAAAGGTCTGGTAATGTGGGAATGCATGACAGGCAGGCATTGGTACTTGTAAACTACGGCGGGGCAAGCGGACCGGAATTGCTGGCACATGCACGGATGGTCATGCAATCCGTGATGGATACTTTTGGTGTGGAACTGGAGATGGAGGTAAATATCGTCTGACCTCAGGCACCGGTCATCTTCTTCAGGGCATCCACCGTACTGAAGAAAATTTCTTCCAGTTGTGTGTTGTTCTTTTTACACAGATCGGGATCCCCGTCCCTGCCACCGGTTTCAATTTCTTTAAGCAATGAGGCCAGTCTGTTCGCACCAATGTTAAGGGAACTGCCTTTCAGTTTATGAGCAAGCTGGCTCATGGCTTTCCAGTCTTTTTTATTGCAATTATCCAGAATGCCTGAGATAATTTCCCTGCCCTGAATAATAAACATACGGATAACCTCCAGGAAGAATTCCGGATCGGCAGCAGAGGTCATTTCTTTGAGACGGCCAAGTACTTTTTCATCCACGATGGCAGTCGTGGAATTTGTTGTAACTGTTTTCATTTCATCTTGTGCTTTTCTGAACCTCCCGCCCCACTTCCGGATGCTGTCAACAATTTCCTCAATCATGAAGGGTTTGCTGATATAGTCGTCCATGCCCGCCTCAATACATTTTTCCTTGTCTCCTTCAAGGGCAAAGGCAGTCATGGCAATTATCACCGGCCGGTGCGACAGGTTCATTTTCTGGTGAATATATCTGGTGGTTTCCAGCCCGTCCATTTCCGGCATCTGAACATCCATGAAGATGATGTCAAAGTCGGATTTTTTCAGTGCTTCAATCACTTCGCGTCCGTTGGATACCATTTGTACTTTGAATCCCAATCCCTCGAATATATTCCGGGCAAGTTTCTGGTTGATCAGGTTATCCTCTGCTACCAGTATTCTGGAATTGATTTCCTCCCCAAGGCTCGTAGTGTTTTTCTTCAGGTCTTCCTCATGTTGTGATCGTGAAAGATTTTCCACAGAGAATACACCGATAAGGATATCGAGCACCTTTGACCTGTCAACATTTTTCGGGATCACTGCCGAAACCACATCGCTGGTGTAGTCAAAGAAAATATCCGAGGCCTGATCCGCATTAAACAAAACGATTGGTAACTGATCCTTGCCACGCAGATTTCGAATCCTCTGTGCAACCTGAGATGCTTTAACACTGATCATCTGCGAATCAACAAGTACAAGATGGTAATCCTGGTGTGACTTGATAAACTCAACGGCCTGATCTCCGCTGAGGCAAATCTCAGGCGCCATATTCCATCTTCTGAAATAGGAAGCATATACATCAGCTTCCGTTTTATCATCACAAACTATCAGCACCCGGGAATTCGCCAGCCGTGTGGATCCGTTCGGAACCATTCTGGGCATATCAGCAGCCGAAGCTTCGGGGCAGATTATGGTAAACTGGAAATTGGATCCTTTGCCTTCCACGCTATCCACCCATATTTTCCCACCCATAAGTTCTACCAGATTTTTACAGATGGCAAGTCCGAGACCCGAGCCACCATAGGTTCTGGCAGTGCCCGCCTCCACCTGTGAGAAAGCCCGGAACAGACGTTCCGTTTTTTCGGCAGGGATACCGATACCTGTATCTTTTACTTCAAACAACAACTCCACCTGACCGCCGGATTTCCTGACAGCGGACAATCCGATGGCCACCTTACCGGAAGAAGTAAATTTAATGGCATTAGAAACCAGGTTCATCAGGATTTGCCTGAGCCGCGTAATATCACCAAACACATACCGGGGCACATCCTGAGCAATGGAATACTGCAGCCCAAGATTTTTTTCAATGGCCTTGGAGGCCAGCAGATGATAGGTTTCTTCGATACATCGCCTGAGAGCAAATGGCTTACTCTCGAGTTCCATTTTTGCAGATTCAATTTTGGAATAATCCAGGATATCGTTGATTACCGAAAGCAGGGCGTCTCCGCTCAGTAATATGGATTCCACATATTCCTGTTGTTTGGCAGTAAGTTCCGTCTGCCCGAGTAACTTACCCATTCCGATGACGCCATTTAAAGGCGTACGGATTTCATGACTCATCGTGGCCAGGAAGGACGATTTCAGGCGCGTTGCTGTTTCCGCTTTTTCCTTCTCTTCAATCAGCCGTTGCTCCGCCAATTTACGGTCGGTAATATCCCTGCCAAAAAGAGAAACGCTGATAATGTGGCCTGCCTCATTCATCACCGGTGTAACAATAACCTCAATGTCTCTTCTCCTGCCCGAGAGAACAAGCGTCTTTTCAATGGTTGGCCGTTGCCCTGCCAGGCCTGAGGCAATCAGGGATCTGAATTCGTCTCTTAGCGGGTTCGGAAGAATATCCAGGAAGTTGAAACCTGTTTCCACCACAATACCTGTGAGCGCAAACAGGAGGTCGCACAGGCGGGAATTAATGAGCAGAATGGTGTAATGCCTGTCCACAGAAAGGATGCCATATTCTGCATTCTCAACAAGGGAGGTAAGTTTGTTTTTGTTTTCTGCCAGGCTTTTCTCCACACGTTTCCTCTGGGTGATATTTTCTGCCATTGAAACAATAAAACGTGAAGCCCCGTCTTCGTTCTTTCCGCCAGATGAGGAGATATTCACCCAGATAATATCATTGTTCCGCTTCACAAAGCGTCTTTCGCGGCGGCTTGCTTCAGATTCTCCCCTGAATAGTTGCGAAAGAACCTGGCGTTCCTTGTTTTTTTCATCTGGATGGATGATATCCAGCCAGGAAAGTTGTAACAATTCGCTTTCCAGATAACCCAGCAGGTCACAGAATGCGCGGTTCACCCGTTCAAAACGGTAATTGATTCCGGCAAAAGCCATGGGGTAAGCCACTTTTTCGAAAATCATCCCAAAGGTTGCTCCGGTATTGACCGTATCAGTGGGAGTACCGGAATCTTCCGTTATCCTGTATTCGGGCAGGCCGGAAAGATCCTGAATACGAATGAGCAGGACATTTCCGGATGGTGCTTCCAATTTTTTTGCCTGCATCAGAGCATGGAACTTCCTGCCATCAAGAGAAAGATATTCTGCGGTGGCTGACGCGTGACCGGTTCTCTGAATCTGCCGGCGGATACTGACAATCACATCATCAGGCCAACCATCCGTCATCAGGGAATTCAGGTCAATGCCGGTAAGTTCGTTTTTCCCTGAGGCAGCAAATAACAGTACGGCTGCCTCAGAACAATCTGTGGTAAGTCCTGTAACCGGATCAACAGAAAAAACCGCATCGGAAAATCCTCCTTCTGATTCCAACGACAAGGGAGAAATGGTTTCATCGGCCTGTTCGTTTCCTACCGGGTCGTTTTCCTCAGCCGGCGCCGCTATACCTGAAATCCTGAACCACATATAAAACAGGGTGAGGATCACAAAGCCGAACAAACTCAGGAGCAGAAAAAATGTGAAATGGAGTTGGAGCAGGTAGTCGAGAACAAAAACAAGCGCATACACTACAGCGACGGCTACAAGCAACAGCCTGTAGAGCAGCCGGCGGCCCTCCTCTCCCTGGGACGAAATATGTTTACGGTTTGTTGCCAATGATTCAGGCACAATTTGCGCGATTCTTTATATGATTTCCTGTTAAACAGGTTATGCAAAAAGCAGATCAATACCTTTCAGAATGCGGCTTTTTATTACAAAAACGGACTCGTTCATTTGATCCTGATCCTTCCTGAAAAGGTAAGATGCAGGTTGTTTGAATACGGAAAAAACACCGTAACGATGAAGGATTGCCGGTAAGGTTCATCATACGGGCAAATCTTCTGTAAAATCAAAGAATTCACAGGACCGGAAAGTAAAAAAAGGTGCGGATCCTTACACTTTTTCCAACTCAGACCTGACAAAACCGATCAATTCCCGGATGTAATTTTCGGAGAAATCGAACCGGATTCCGGCAGCTTTATACACCTCCGATATGGATCTGGTGTAACCCAGGCTGAGTGCTTCCATATACTGTCTGATCGCTTTTTCCGGTTGTTCTTTGTAATTTTTCCAGACCGCAATAGCTCCAAGCTGTGCCATTCCGTATTCGATGTAATAGAAGGGTACTTCAAACAGATGAAGCTGCTTTTGCCACATTGCTTCCAGTGCATCATTGTCATTACTCCAGTCAACCAGGGAGGAGTTGAATTGTGCGTAATTCTTTTTCCAGAAATCAGTACGCTGCTCTATGGTATGACCGGGATGCGTGTATAACCAGTGCTGGAAATGATCAATGCATGCAATCCACGGCAGGCCTTCCAGAACATTTTCCAGTTGTTCTTTCTTTGCACGTCTGAGGTTTTCCCTGTCAGGAAAGAAATGATGCCAGTGTTCCATGGAAATCAGCTCCATGCTCATACTGGCCAGTTCGGCAATTTCGGAAGGCAATTCCTTGAATCCCACAAAATCCAGATCGCGTGTCAGCATGGAATGTATCGCATGACCGCCTTCATGCACCATGGTGATCACATCACGGAGTGATCCGCTTGCATTCATAAAAATAAACGGTACACCGCTTTCGTACAGCGGATAATTATATCCTCCGGGTGCTTTCCCTTTTCTGGAATCCAGGTCCACATAGTTGAGATCCCGGAGAATCCTTGTGACCTCTCCGAAATAAGGATGTATCTCTGCAAAGGCATCAATGGTTTTTTTCATCAATTCCTCTCCGGTTGCAAAGGGCCGGAGATCCTGCCTGCCCTGCGGATCAACATCCAGGTCCCAGGGCTTCAGGCTAACCAGGTGCATTTCGCTACGCCTTTCTTCAAACAGGTCGTTCAAAACAGGAACCACATGGTTCTTCACCGATTCATGAAAGCGAAGACAGTCATCGGGTGAATAATCAAACCTGTCGAGCTGAACAAATTTATAGTCCCTGTAATTTTTAAAGCCGGCATTTACGGCAATCTGATGACGCAACTGAATCAGTTCGTTAAAAAGTTCATCAAGGAATAAGCGGTCCTGAAGCCGGCGGGATGTGATTTTATGAAACACCTCTTCCCGGATATTACGATCCGGTTTTCTGAGGTAGTTGGAAGCCTGCTGCAGTGTCAGTGCTTTGCCTTCCACCTCCACCACCATGGCGCCGGCAACTTCACCGTACTTTTGCTGCTTCACCGATTCACGGGCATTCAACGGGATATTTTCTTCCCGGAAAATCCGGATGGAGTTTTCAATTTGTTTCAGGTAAATGGAATAACGCTCATCCAGGGTGTTCCTCACGGGACAGTCTGCCAGTTTCCGGTTCAACCTGTCCTGATACAGTTCAATTTCAGGATTAATTACCTCGATGAAATGTTTATAGGCATCTGACCGCTCTTTGTCTGTGGTATCACAGGTCATGCGGATGTAAAGCCATCCGGCGTGTTCCTGTACTGCAGATTCCACTTCACTCACATCCTTCAGCCACTGAAGCAAATCCTGTGGAGTTTCGAGTGGTCTTCCGGCGAGACGGACGAAATAGGGCTCCAGACTCTCCCACCGGTCAAAATCTACCCCCTCCTTAAAAAAATGACGCCGGATTTTCTCCGGCGTGGTAACAGTATCAGAACTCATTGTTATATCAGACTTTCTTACGGGTTTTGGCAGAAGTGGTTTTGGCATGTTGCTCTCTGGGGCCATGTCCCTCATGATGATGGTGTACAGGCCTTTCAGATTCACCGCTGTTGCCTTTTACTTCCTCGTCCTCTTCAAGCGGTTTGGAAAAGTCAATTTTATCTTTCAGGGTTTCGTACCAGGTAAGCATTTTTTTAATGTCACTGTTATAGACCTTCTCTTCATTAAAATCCGGAACAATGGTTTTAAAAAATTCTCTCATGGCCACCGGTTCTGCTTTCAGGTCAATACCGGGATTTCCGCCGTTTTGTCCATGCAGTATTTGAAATACCTCGTAGAGTGGTTTATCATCGCTGTTGGTAAATACAGCAATATCGGTAAGTGTCATGATCCGTTGCTGGGAATTGATCATGCTCCGTTTCTGATCGGCGAGTGATTCAACAATAAATCCGTTTTTATTACTGCCTACAATTTTATACAGTCCGCTCATTCCGGGAACTGCGATGATGTCCTTGAATTCCATATCACAAAGTTAATGTTTTCAGGAGAATCGCTGTTCATCTTTTGAAAAAAATGAATGTTCGTAAAACCTGAATATCCTTCAGGAAAACAGCCCGGGAAAAGTTCTGAAAAACGATCCTGGCCTGCTGATTTTCATGGATTCAATCAATATTGAATGGAAAAAGGAATACTTTGCATTTTACCTCCTGATCTGAGTGTAATCAGGTAGTGGCCCGGTGCGAGGTTTTTTCCTTCCGTGACAATGGAATATTTTCCTGCAGTGAGGGGTTTGTCCATCAGGGTAAGGACTCTGTTACCAAGCAGGTCAAATACCTCAAGGGTTGCCCGGTCTGAGCGGTCGAGAACAAAATCAATGGCAGCATGTCCTGAAGAGGGATTGGGATACACGCGTGAGATTCCGAATGAATGATGGGATTCCAGTGTCTGAATTCCCGTAAACTGATTGTCATACATACTCTGTGCGGCATCGGCGCTTGCCTGCAACATGGTAAGGTCTTCACCGGCAATAAGGGCAAACGCCACTTCGACAGAATCTCCGGCTGCCAGATTAAAAGGCCCTGATGAAACCACATCAATCACATCGTTCCCGGTACCCACGGTATTCCCGGCATCGGGACGGGAGGTGGAAAGAGTACCGTATTTTTCAAGATTGCTGTAGCCGTCACTCAGGTCAACTCCGCCGGATCCTCCGATTTCATTGTCAATTGCATAATGCCTGAAATTCCCTGTATGGCTGAGTAATTTAATCCCTGCCCAGAGTCCGCCGGTATCCGTACTCCATGCATAACCCATGCGGCGGGAGGCGTCTTCGGAAATCTTGTTGTTGGAGTACAGCGGGATGTCCCAGTCGGCAAAAATACCGGCATACAGATTATTCAGGGCAGAAGATCCATTGTTGTGAATTACATACTGTACCATAATGTACTTTCTGTCAGGTACCGAGGTCCAGGCATACGCGCGGTGAGAAACCAACAGATTCAGCATGGCGGTGGAGGTGGTTCCGTTATCCCTGAACTGCCCGAATGCATCGTACGCAGAAATGATTCCCGGTTCCTGGCCCTGCACGGTAACCTGGGACTTGAAGTCATCGTCATACGTTGCCCCGTCCGCTCTCACATTATCAGACACCTGTGTTCCGGCAGCCCCGACCATCAGACCCATCTCGTATAAAAGGGATGCGCCACCCATATAGGTAAAGCCGATGCCTTCGATCTGTCCGCTTTGATTATATCCGGTCAGACTTTTACTGGTGATGCTGGTTGCGACATCATTCACAGCAATGTTGATGTAGTCCACATTCACAGTAATCTTAAATGCATAAAAATCCGACCAGGTTCCGTCGTTCAGGTTCATACGGAAGGTAACCTCCTGATTGGTGGGCGCATTGGTGTTGATAACTACCTGGTATGGCGACACGTAATTGGACGCCGTATCCATCATATTCAGTACACCGGCTGTAAATGTGTTGTTCAGTATGGTAACATACGGGGAACTTGATGTCAGTGTACAAACCAGGTTGCCGGTAGCCCTTAGCAGGTTCTGCAACAGAGCAGTTATCCGGAGGGTATCGCCGATAACAAAGACATGATCGTTGTTGTCGTTGATATCCAATTGCTGAACAACCACTCCGGGAGAGGTACTGTCCGTAACCGCAGTAAAAAGGTTTACGCGGCCTTTCCCAAGTTTATACTGGTAGGGGGTATTTCCTGACGCCCCGTAAATGTTATCACAGGTAATTCTGAGTTGTTCCCCGACCTGAAGGGCAGACATCCAGGGAAACCTTGACTTTATCATTGCAGCACAGCCGGCAGCAATGGGTGATGACATAGAGGTACCTGATGAACCGATATAATCATCATTATAAATCGTGGAATAAATATTATCTCCCGGAGCACATACATCAATTTTATATCCATAATTGGAAAAACCCGATTTTGCATCGTTGACACCGGTAGAGGCAACCGAAATTACGCCTGCATAAGAGCTTGGATAATGATCCTCATCAATTCCGTCATTTCCGGCGGCTGCAATAACAAGCACATCCTTATCATACGTTGCATAGTCAA
Organism: Bacteroidia bacterium; assembly: GCA_020852075.1. Classification (GTDB taxonomy): domain Bacteria; phylum Bacteroidota; class Bacteroidia; order AKYH767-A; family 2013-40CM-41-45; genus JADZBN01. The sequence continues at coordinate 9,433 of JADZBN010000115.1, read as the reverse complement.
TAACATCCTGTTCGAACTGACTCGGTCCTCCGGTACGCCCCCAGGAACAATTAATGATATCCACGCCATGATCCGCTGCATAAACGATTCCGTCATAGCCGTTATCAATTGTACTAACACTGGTGTTATGGGTACTCTTTACGGGAAGAAACCTGCAGAGGAAACCCGGTGAAGCCACTCCTGTATTGTTGTCGGTAACAGCAGCCGCACAACCCGAAACATGCGAGCCATGATCGCTGGCAACGACCATTGGGTCATTGGTGTTTTCACTCACGTCCCAGCCACGGTAGTTGTCCACAAAACCGTCACTGTCATCATCCAATCCGTTAATAGGATCTGCATAATTGTATTTGATGTTAGCTTCCAGGTCAGGGTGATCCCAATCCGTTCCGCTATCAACAATACCTATCACCACGTTGGTATCTCCGTGAAGTACGTCCCAGGCATTGAATGCATTAATCTTCGTAAGATGGTATTGGGCGCTCAGCAAGGGGTCATTGGGGGTGTAATCCATCCACTGGACATATAACGGCTCCACATATTCAAACAAACCTGTTGCCATGAGTTCATGTATTGCTTTCTTCAGATCCGCAGAAGGCGCAAGGTCCATCTGGTAAATCCGGCTAAGGTCCACGGCTTTTCTTCCTGCCCTGTTTATTCCGGAATTCAAACCCGCGCTATGAGGAAATTTTTTCACCATGGACACAACGCCGGCTCGGAGAAGATCTCCATTCATGGGAACATCCGGAATACCCTGAAATTCCTGAGTTACATTCAACCCGGATTTGAACTTCACTACCAGTTTTCCCGGCTGAACGTCTTTTGCCCGAAATGATGACGTTTCAACAGTCGAATTCCGGTTTGCATTTTCTTTGACGTGAATTCCGGGTCCGGCAGCACATAGAAAGTGAACCGGTAAACATAAAACAACCCGGAGGATCCAGGTTAAGCAGTTTTTCATGAACGAGTCAGTATTATAGTATTTCTTACTTTGAGGGCACAAAGTAGGTGAAAAAGCAGGATCGGCAAAGGGTTTACCTCTTCATAGAAAGGTTTTTACAATTCTCTGATGCTTTACAGATTTTCATACAGGGGGACTTCCTCCAGATACCGGTAGGCTTTGTTTTCCTCATCCCTGGTACAGCAATAGGTGTCAAATCCATTGGTGAGGACAAAATACCGGGCTTCCAGGCTCAGGTTATAGCGGGCGGCCTGGTCAAACACCTCCTGACTCACCCGAACCTCCGGTGCCTTACATTCCGCCAGTAGCAATGGCTTCAGGTTCCGGGAATACACCAGCACGTCAAAGCGGCGGGCCATCCGGTTTACCATGACTTTGCGCTCCACCCCTGTCAGGGCTTTAGGGAACTTCCTGTCATTCAACAGAAAATGAATCAGGTGTTGTCTCACCCATTCCTCTGGTGAAAGAACTACATATTTCCTCCGAATGATGTCGAAAATTTTTAAACTTTGCTGTCCTGATGAGGCGCGCTGAAGTTTAAAATTGTACTCCGGAAAATGAAGCCTGGGTAAATCCACAGCCGGTTTTTTTACGAAAATACCTGTATGAACGATAAAAAGGAAATTGTTGACAACTGGCTGCCGAGATATACCGGTACGCCATTGGAAAAATTCGGGAAGTTTGTCCTGCTCACGAATTTTTCGAATTATGTAAAAATGTTTGCCGTTCAGAATGGCGTGGAAGTCAATGGTTCGGACCGGCCCATGCCAAATGCTACCTGTAAAGGCATGACGATTATCAACTTCGGTATCGGAAGTCCGAATGCAGCGCTGGTGATGGATCTTCTGTCAGCTATCCAGCCTAAGGCGGTATTGTTTTTGGGGAAATGCGGTGGTCTGAAGAAGAAAAATAAAGTGGGCGACCTGATCCTTCCCATTGCTGCCATCCGGGGGGAAGGAACCTCCAACGACTACTTACCCCCGGAAGTACCCGCACTGCCCGCCTTCAGCCTTCAGAAGGCGGTATCCACGACCATCCGGAATCATCACAAGGATTACTGGACAGGAACCGTATTTACCACCAACCGGCGGGTTTGGGAACATGACAAAGAATTTAAAAAGTATTTGCAGACGACCCGCAGTATGGCCATTGACATGGAAACGGCATCCATATTTGTTGCCGGATTTGCCAATAAAATTCCTACCGGTGCCCTGCTCCTTGTATCCGACCAGCCCATGATTTCAACGGGCGTCAAAACGGCCGCCAGCGATAAAAAAGTGACAGAACAATTTGTTGCCGAACACCTGCAGATAGGAATTGACTCCCTGAATGAACTGATTCATAACGGGCTAACAGTTAAACACCTTCGATTCTGAGGCATGACCTACGAACAGATCATCAGCGACCTGAAGAAAAAGATTTACGCGCCTGTTTATTTTTTGCAGGGCGAGGAACCTTACTACATTGACCTGATTGCTGATTACATTGAAGAAAATATGCTGGATGCCGGTGAAAAGGAATTCAACCAGAGCATCCTGTACGGCAAGGAACTGGATGTCCCTACCCTCATCAGTTATGCCAAACGCTATCCCATGATGTCGAATTACCAGGTTGTGATTGTGAAAGAAGCACAATCCATGAAGGATTTGTTTGGTAAAGGAGGTGATTCCGATGTGGAAAAGGGGAAAAGCAAAGCAGGGATAAAGTCCCCTTCAGACCTGTTCCTGGAATACATCCGGCAGCCGATGAAGAGCACACTGCTTGTATTATGTTACAAGTACAAGACCGTTGACAAAAGAACGCGGCTGGGTAAACTGCTGGAAAAAGAAACGGTGTACTTTACTTCACCGAAGAAATATGACAGGGATATTCCGAAATGGATACAGGAATATGTATTGTCGCGCGGATTCCGCATCGGTCCTAAAGCCGTTTCACTCCTTGCCGAATATCTCGGTAATGAGTTGGGAAAAATTGCCAATGAAACCGGAAAGTTGCTGCTCAATCTGAAACCTGGCGATGAGATCACTGCGCCGATGGTGGAAGAAAACATAGGCATCAGTAAAGACTATAATATATTCGAGCTTTTTTCCGCACTTTCAAGGAAAAACATTCTCAAGGCGAACCAGATCGTAAATTATTTTGAACGGAATCCGAAAAACAACCCCATTCAGGTAACCATTCCCTCACTCTTTTCTTTCTTTGTTAAAGTGCTTACCTATCACCGGTCTGAAAAAAGGGACAAACAGGTGCTTGCGGGTAAGCTCGGCGTGAATCCATATTTCCTTTCGGATTATGAATCTGCCGCGAGGACCTATTCCCAGCAACACTGCATCAGGAATATCCGGTACATTCGGGATTACGACCTGCGGTCCAAAGGCATCCTTCCGAGCAGTATGGAAGATGGTCAGATCATTCGCGAACTCGTTTACAAGATCCTTCACTGATACATAACCCGTGAAATACTGGCTGGTAAAATCGGATCCCGATACCTACTCTTTCCAGGACCTGTACCGGGATAAAAAAACTTCATGGGACGGGGTCCGGAATTATGCGGCAAGACTGCACCTGAGGGCCATGAACAAAGGAGATGCCGTGCTGATATATCACAGCGGCGGGGAATCTTGCGTTACCGGAACCGCCACCGTTCAACGGGATGCATATCCTGATCCCACGGCAACCGGTAACAATTGGGTATCGGTTGAACTTAAAGCCGGCAGGAAACTCAAATATCCCGTCACCCTGAAAAACATGAAAGCAGAAAAGAGGCTTCAAAACATCATGCTGCTTAAAATAGGCAGGCTGTCCGTGATGCCCCTGACGCGGGATGAATATGAAACGGTGATGGAATTGTCCGAAAAAAAACCGGTTTAACATATTCCGGTTCCGATTTTTTGCAGCTTTCTGTTTTTTCATGGGTTCATTCAATACATTTGCCCTCCATCCCGAATTTTTATGAAGAAACTCCAATCGCTGCTGGGATTATTCCTTGCACTGATCCCTTCATTCCTGTACTCCCAGACCGCGGAGATCCGGGGCTTTGTTTATGAAGAGGAAACATCCGAACCTTCCATTTATACCAGTGTGTATCTGAAAGGAACCACCTATGGAAACCAAACCAATCTTGACGGATTTTTCAGTATTTCCAAAATACCTCCCGGAAGTTACGTACTGACCGTGACATCCGTGGGTTACGACACCATCAAATCCGACATCACGGTAAAAGCCGGTGAAATTGTAACCAAAAAACTGTATCTGAAAAAGTCTGCCATCCAGATGAAAGAAGTTCAGGTTAGTGCGGAAAATGAGGAGAAGAAAACGGATGTCCGTGTTTCGGTCAACAAGATCACCCCAAGGGAAATGAGACAGGTTCCCACCACCGGCGGAGAGCCCGACCTGGCACAATATCTTTCGGTGCTGCCGGGGGTCATCTCAAGCGGCGACCAGGGAGGACAGTTGTACATCCGGGGAGGGACGCCCATACAAAACAAAGTGCTTCTGGACGGAATGATCATTTACAACCCGTTTCACTCCATTGGTATTTATTCCGTCTTTGATGCGGACATCATCCGCGGGGTGGATGTATATACGGGTGGATTCAACGCGGAATACGGCGACAGAATATCCTCGGTCATGGATATCACCACCCGTGATGGAAATAAAAAACGGGTTGCAGGAAAAATTTCGGCCAATACCCTCACGGCCAAAGCACTTCTGGAAGGCCCGATTAAAAAAGAATCTGAAGCCGGAGGCGGAAGTTCATCTTTTCTGATGTCATTTAAAAAATCCTATCTGGAACAGACCTCAAAATCACTCTATACCAATATTGATTCTACGGGACTCCCCTATTCCTTCACCGATATTTACGGAAAGATATCCCTGAACAGTGCTTCTGGAAGTAAATTAAATCTTTTCGGTTTCAACTTTACCGACGGGGTGGACTATGACCAAAACACAGACCTGAACTGGAAATCCACCGGTGCCGGTGCCAATTTTCTCCTCGTCCCTGCCGAGTCATCCGTGTTGATTGATGGTATTTTTGCATGGTCAAAATACAGGATCACGCTCACAGAACCCGACGGGAGGGAGCGATACAGTTCCATCTCGGGCTTTAACACCGGTCTTAATTTTTCCTATTTTCTCGGAAAAGACGAGCTGAAATACGGCCTTGAAGTACTCGGTTTCAAAACGGATTACCAGTTCAGCAGTTTCAACAGCGGAACGGTATCCCAGATAGAAAATACCACGGAACTGGCGGGCTTTGTTCGCTACAAAAAGGTGGCCGGGAATCTGGTGGTTGATCCGGGGTTCCGTGTAAACTATTATTCCTCACTGTCCGAAATGTCGGCGGAACCGAGGCTTGGCATCAAATATAATGTTACGGACAAACTGAGGCTGAAAGCCGCCGGAGGCTATTACAGCCAGAACCTGCTGGCTGCCACCTCCGACCGGGATGTGGTGAACCTGTTCTACGGTTTCCTCAGCGGATCGGATGAATTACCGGATAAGTTCAACGGCAAGGATGTGACCTCATTGCTTCAAAAGGCGAAACATGCAATTGCCGGATTTGAACTGGATCTCCCCTTTCACATGACCCTGAATGTGGAAGGATATTTCAAGGATTTCACCCAACTGGAAAATATCAACAGGGACAAAATCTATGAAGACGATTCCCAGCACAACAACAAGCCCGATTCCCTGAAAAAGGATTTCATCATTGAGAATGGTACGGCCCGGGGTGTGGATGTATTGTTAAAATATGAATACCGGAAGTTGTATGTCTGGGCTGTGTACTCGCTGGGATATGTCAAGCGGTTTGACGGCGTTCGATCCTACTGGCCCGGATTCGACAGAAGGCATAACGTCAACCTGGTCGTGTCCTATCATTTCGGAAAAAAAGACAACTGGCAGGCAAGTGGCCGCTGGAATTTCGGTTCGCCATTTCCATTTACCCAGACCCAGGGATTTTATGAGAACCTGACATTTCCTGACGGAATCGGCACCGATATTACCAATCAGAACGGCGAACTCGGTGTATATTATGCAGGGCTGAACGGAGGCAGGTTGTCTTATTTCCACCGGCTGGATTTGTCCCTTCAATATACCTGGAAAATCAGCAAAACGAATACACTCGAAGCGGTTGCCAGCGTAACGAATGTGTATGACCGCAGGAACATCTTTTATGTAAACAGGATTACGGGATCGCGTGTATATCAGTTGCCCGTACTACCCAGTCTGGGTGTGAATTTTTCCTTTTGATTCAACATCAGAAGCGGAGTGTATAGGTTGCCACAAACCCTCCGTTGTTTTTATTGATCCACAGCAGGGATTGTGTTTTTCGGTCCTTTCTTTTGGGCTGGTATTCCGGAAAAAGTTTTTCATAATGTCTGACCACCTGTCTGCCGCACAGGTATCCGGCCAATGCTCCGGGAATCAGATCAGAAGCCCAGTGATCGTGTTCAATCAACCGTGTCACAGCCACGATACCAGCCAGTGAATAAGAAATCACCGGCACTGCCCTGTGATCCCTGTACCGCATGGCATAAACGGTGGCTATGGAGAATGCCGTGGAGGTATGACCGCTTGGAAACGCATCGAAGGAGGCAATACCGCGGTTCCTGTTATACTTCTCTTTAAACTCAGCGAATGGACCAAACCAGTGCCCGTCAGGATATTCCGCATCACCATAGGTAGCGCCCGGCCGCATCCTCCCGGTCATTATTTTTCCCACCCTGCTCCAGGTTCCCGCGGTAACCATTGCCTGGCCTGCCAGCAGGGCAGTGTTCATGATCTTATGTTCCCTGAAAAGTACCCCGTACCCGCAAAAGGCGGCAACCAGAGCGTATCCGTAATAATCTCCCAGGTTGGTAACCTGCGGGCTGATTTCACGGATCCAGGGGTGGCGTTCTTTCAGCGGCCTGAATTGCCTGTCAATGGAAGGGTCTGCACCGAACAAGGCCACGGTGATTCCCGTCCAGCCTGCCAGGTACACCGCCTGCCTCCCGTTCATGTGAAAAGGCGATGCAGCCTGTTCGGCATAATTATGAAGTAACATGGGAATAAAGCCTTTCGGTGACCGGAAGGAAAACAGCGAATCGTGTCTGAACCTTTCCCGGAAGATTTCTTTTTTCGAAGGGCCCTCCGTATTCAGTTCCGTTTTTGCCGGATTCATACCTGCCAGGAAGTTGCATATCAACAACATCGGGCAAATAAAAAGGATGCGGAGACTTTTCATCGTGTGCCAAAATAATAAAAAGCATTCCGATATTTTTTATCCGTATAATAATGGTAAATTTGTGCCCCGTGTTGATGGATTTTCTTTTTGAAAATTTTTTCAGCATTATTCCGGATTCTATCCCGTAAAACATCAGCACGGTGGCTTCAGCAAAATATATTTTCGTAACCGGAGGCGTAACCTCCTCTCTCGGGAAAGGCATAATTTCCGCCTCACTTGCCAAACTTCTTCAGGCACGGGGATATTCTGTGACCATTCAGAAACTGGATCCCTATATCAATATAGATCCGGGAACACTGAATCCATACGAGCACGGGGAATGTTATGTAACCAATGACGGCGCGGAAACGGACCTGGATCTCGGCCATTATGAAAGATTCTTAAACGTGCCTACCTCCCAGGCCAACAATGTTACGACAGGCAGAATCTACCAGACGGTGATCAACAAGGAAAGGGAAGGCGAATACCTGGGAAAAACCGTTCAGATAATTCCACACATCACGGATGAAATCAAAAGAAGAATCCAGTTGCTGGGAGAAACCGGTGAGTTTGACATAGTCATTACCGAAATCGGCGGGACTGTAGGCGATATTGAATCCCTGCCATACGTGGAAAGTGTCAGGCAGTTGAAATGGGAACTTGGCAGTTCCGCCCTCTCCATACACCTCACCCTTGTTCCTTATCTGGCAGCAGCAGGGGAACTGAAGACGAAGCCCACACAACATTCTGTAAAAGCGCTTCTTGAACTGGGCGTGCAGCCTGATATTCTGGTATGCCGAACCGAGAAACCCATTTCAACGGATATACGGAGAAAGATTGCATTGTTCTGCAATGTGAATGTCAATGCGGTTATCGAATCCATTGATGCCGACACCATTTATGACGTTCCGCTGCTTATGTATAAAGAACAACTCGACAAGGTGGTTCTCGCCAAACTGAAGTTGCCCCTGCAGCATGAACCGGAACTGGAGCAATGGAAGATATTTCTTGGCAAACTCAAAAATCCGCTGAACGAGATCCGGATCGGACTGGTAGGAAAATATATTGAACTGAAAGACTCCTATAAATCCATTGCTGAAGCCTTCATACATGCAGGTGTTGCCAATGAGGTGAAGGTGAACCTGGAGTGGATTCATTCGGAAAAAATTGATGAGCAACACGCAGCAGCAAGACTTTCAGGACTTGCCGGTGTATTGGTTGCCCCCGGATTCGGAGACCGGGGAATTGAAGGCAAGATTGAAGCCATACGGTATGTGCGCGAACACCAGATTCCGTTTCTGGGCATCTGTCTCGGCATGCAGTGTGCAGTTATAGAATTTGCAAGAAATGTCATCGGATGGAAGGATGCCCATTCCACGGAAATGAATCCTGCCACCCGTCATCCGGTGATTGATTTCATGGAAAATCAGAAAAACATCACGCGCAAAGGCGGAACCATGCGATTGGGCGAATATTCCTGTTCACTGGTGAAAGGTTCCAAAGTTTCCAGTGTTTACGGGAAACACAAAATCACGGAACGCCACCGGCACCGGTATGAATTCAACAACAAATTTCTGAAAGACTTTGAAGATGCAGGCATGACTGCATCCGGCATCAATCCCGACACGAACCTGGTCGAAATTATGGAATTGAAAAATCATCCTTGGTTTATCGGCGTACAGTTTCATCCCGAATACAAGAGTACAGTGGAGAATCCCCATCCGCTTTTTGTAAAATTCATAAAAGCTGCGATGGAAAAATCCCGACAGTCATAAAAAAACCCGCATCTCGGCGGGTTTCTTTTACATCCCTGTTTCAATCTGATTACTGAACCAGGATACGTTGTTCCTGAACCGCCGTTTCGCTTTCCGCAGTAAGAATGTAAATGCCGCGGGGCAGGTCGGCCACATCAAATTTTTGCCAGGATATTCCCGGCTGTTGCCGGTATGAAATTTCTTTCCATATCCTGCCGGTGAGATCGGATATTTTCAGGTTCACCTCCGCCAGGCGTGAAATGCCCACCGAAACACTGGCTTCAGAAGACACAGGGTTCGGAAATACCGACAGGCTGATGGAAGGTTTTGCAAATTCCTCAACACCGGATGTTTTGTAGGATACCCCGCTGTATTTCTGATGTACCGGGGAAATGGAAGGGCCGGTGATGTCCAGAATATACACCTCCATCAATGGGCCGAGTTTACCGGTAATATACCACTGGTATTTTTTCAGGCGAAAATTGATTTCAAGGCCGGGCCCCAGGT
>JADZBN010000114.1 GCA_020852075.1 Bacteroidia bacterium | reverse complement strand
TTTATCAGTCCGCTGTAATCCCAGGTCTGTGAAGCGCCCCCTGGCAGCATGGTAGTATGGTAGGCGGTATCCGTTCCGGTCGTATAGGCAAAACCGGCCACGGGAAGGTCTGTCGCATCAATTACAGGCTGAGTAAAACCTGTAAGCGGCAAAAATATCATCAGCAGGAAGTATATCTTTTTCATGTTATAATGGTTTTAGTAATGTAAAGTTATCAATATTTAGGTGCATCGTATATTCTTCATCAAAAAGGAGTGGAAGTTTCTAGTCTATTAACTACGCAACAGCTAAATCCAGAAGACTTTATCCGCTATAAAATTCCTTCCATCCAAAAGGATGCTCAGCTTACATGTCGGGAAATCGGAAAAACGGGGAATCAGCGAAGGTCCACGATTTCTGCACCGGGGTATTTTGAAGCATTAAAAGAAAATAATGAATCATCGGTAATGGCATTAGGTGTCAGTTTATCAACCGTAAATGTTTTCACCGACCCGTTTTTATCAAACACTTTTGCCGAAGCAATATATTTATCATTCTTGTTAATACGCAGTTTTACCTTGAATACATTTTTCTTTTTCGGGTCAACAGGAACAAGTTCAATGAGCTGGTAAACTTTTCCGTTTTCCTTTTCCTCCCCGGCATATTTGGAAAGCCATCCTTTTTCATACATGGTAAAGATGCTGGAAGGTGTAATGGAGTTTTCATCGGTCTGCTGGTTGTCAATCTGAATTTCATTAGCGTCTTTTAAAAAGGTCCACCGGGTTTTTCCGTCACTGATAACATCCTGGCTGGCAATCTCCAGTTTATACTTGTCACCCTTAATGTAAATGGAACCCTTTTGAACATCGGCATTTTTATCCCGTGGATTTTCCAGAGAAATTTCAAAAGTGGCTTTTACGGATTTAAATGATTTATATTTATCACTTACCCCTTTCAGAATTTCCTGTGCTTTTTTGTTGGTCTGATTATTCTGACCATGCACCCCATAAAAAATGAAAGAAAAACAAAGGAGAAAAAGGCGCTTTTTCATGCTTTTTATCAGATAAACGAAGAATTCCTGCAAATTTATAATTTTTGCAGGTGCGATCAAAAAGCATTCCAATCCTTTATGTCAGTTTTCCCGGTTTCTCAATCCGGTCAGAATCTGTTCCAGGCTGATCGGATCCTTTATCAGAACCTCACGGGCCTTACTCCCTTCAAAGGGACCAATAATTTTTGCCGCTTCCAATTGATCAATGATTCTGCCCGCACGGTTATATCCCAGCTTCAGGCGACGCTGTAATAACGAGGCCGAGCCCTGCTGATGCTGCACTATGATTGTGGCGGCCTCTTCAAAAAGAGGATCCCGGTTATCCGCGTCAAATTCCCTGGATCCTTCTCCCGATTCATCCACATATTCAGGTAATAAATGGGCATCGGCATAACCCCGTTGACCTCCGATGAAATCGGTGATACGCTCTATTTCCGGCGTATCCACAAAAGCACATTGCAGACGAATCAGATCCGCTCCAATGGAAAACAGCATATCACCCCTGCCGATCAGTTGGTCGGCACCACCCGTATCAAGAATGGTTCGGGAATCCACCTTTGAGGTAACACGGAACGCGATCCTTGCCGGAAAGTTTGCTTTAATGGTGCCCGTTATGATATTCACCGAAGGCCGCTGGGTAGCAATGATGAGATGTATCCCGATAGCTCTTGCAAGCTGGGCCAGCCTCGCAATAGGGGTTTCCACTTCCTTGCCTGCTGTCATAATCAGATCGGCAAATTCATCAACTACCAATACAATGTAGGGCAGAAATTTATGGCCATTGTTGGGATTCAGCCTGCGTGCAATAAACTTTGCATTATATTCCTTGATATTTCTTACCTGTGCGTCTTTCAGCAATTCATAGCGCTGATCCATTTCAATGCAAAGGGAATTCAGGGTACTGATGACCTTTTTTGTGTCTGTAATAATGGCTTCTTCTTCTCCCGGTAGCTTGGCGAGAAAATGCCGCTCGATGGTCTTAAACAGGGTAAGTTCTACCTTCTTGGGATCCACAAGGACAAATTTCACCTGCGCAGGATGCTTTTTGTAGAGCAGGGAAGCCAGGATGGCATTCAGTCCGACCGATTTCCCCTGGCCGGTCGCACCTGCCATGAGAAGGTGAGGCATTTTGGTCAAATCGGAAACAAACACTTCATTGCTCACCGTTTTACCCAATCCCACCGGAAGTTCAAATTCAGAATTTACAAATTTCTCTGATCCCAGGATGTTCTTCATGGGAACTATTTCGGGTTTTTGATTGGGTACTTCAATCCCAATGGTTCCCTTGCCCGGAATAGGAGCAATAATCCGAATCCCCAGTGCCGACAAACTGAGAGCAATGTCATCCTCGAGGTTTTTGATTTTGCTGATACGGATACCCGCCTGTGGCACAATTTCAAAAAGGGTAACCGTCGGCCCGATGGTAGCCTTTATTTTTTCAATGGAAATATTATAATGGCTTAACGTTTCTACAATCCGGTTCTTATTTGCTTCGAGTTCTTCCTTGTTTACTTCAATTTTTTTGTCTCCGTAATTCTCGAGGAGCTCAAGGGTAGGGAAATGATAATCCGATAATTCAAGAGTGGGATCATAATCCCCCTGGGCATGCATCATTCCCAGGGCATCACCATCCACGGGTAGCTCTTCCTGCACCTCTTCAACTTCCATGGGAATTTCACCATCAGATACTTCCTTGTCCTGAGTAGATTCTTCATCCTCATCCGTGGAAGCTTCCGGATCCTCCTCCTCATTATCTTCTTCTTCTGAGTCTTCCTCTTCTTCCAGGGAAAGATCAACGGCATTTGAGTTGTCAACTTCCTCTTCTTCCTCTTGTTCTTGTTCGGGGGTTACCTCCGCCACAGGATTCAGATCAATCGAAGTGACCTCACCTGAAAAAGTATTTCCTGTGGTTATACCGGCAACAGATGGCTCTGCTTGGACGATTTCTTCAGGCATCTTTTTTCTCCATCCCAGAGGAATATTAAAGGCAATCACCAGAAATCCCACGAAACTGAATACCAGCAACGCACCGGCCCCTATAATTCCAAGTACACTGGAAAGAGTCTGACTCATCTGATAACCATATCCTCCCGCCAGCATGAGAAGGTCGGGTGAATTATGGAAGATATACCCGAGGAAGGTGGACAGCCAGACCAGACTGAAAAAGGAATACCTGAGAGTCTTTCCGATAGGAAGTATCCAGGTTTTCCAGATAATCCTCACACCAAACAGGAACAGGAAAAACGGGATTAGAAAGGCACAGATGCCAAACATGTCGTTTTGAAACTTCATCGAGGTCAATGCACCTGCTTTTCCCAGCCAGTTTTCCACCTGAATGGAATTGTCCCTTAACAGGTGCCATGTGGATTCAGCGCCGGCAACAGCCTGATCGGTTTTCCATGAAAACAAATTGGAAGTGAACGCAATAACAAAGAATACTGAAAACAAAATCAGACATAGGCCGAAAATCTTATGGGTCCGCTCGTCGCATAAAAATGTTTTTAGTCCAGCGAACTTCTCACCCCGTGCTTTTCCGGTTGTGCTTTTTCTGGATCTTTCCTTTTTTGCCGGAGTTTCCGCCTCACTATCCGTCTTGATTCTGTTCCCCATGAAATGCCTGATTTTACTGGGTTTTAAAATTAAAGGGTGCATGGTTTTGATTGGGTATAATGCATAAAAGATATGAACAGGGTTATTAAGGTCATTCGATCCTAAAACACTGATTTTCGGTGATTTATTGTATAAATTCCGGTACTTTTCTTACCCTGGTAAAACAGGGTAAATGTGACATAAATCATTCGGCACCCGTTCTGACGGCCGCATTCTGTTGTTTTTTCATTTTCTTACCTTGCAACATGATCACCTAAATCCCCCCATAATACCATGAAAACAACACACCTCTTACGCCACCTTGTACTGGTAAGTATTGCAAGTCTGCTGTACATCACCGCACAGGGCGGAAAAAAAATTCAGGAAGGAAAGGTCACCTTTGAAATATCCTACGCCGGAACTGCGGGAGACGAACATACCCATGCATCAATGCCCCGTGAGGCCATTACCTATTTTAACGGGAAGAAAACGAGGACCGAAATTTCAATGGGAAACGGAATGGGCAGTCAGATAATGATTGCTGACCAGGAAAAAGGAACCGGTGTCATGTTGCTTGACATGATGGGGAAAAAGGTTGCGATCATTTCCGACCAGAAAGATGCAAAGAAACCAGAGGCCCAAAAACCTGATGTGGCAGTTACTGATGAAACCAAAAAGATTGCAGGTTTTGATTGCAGAAAAGCTACAGTCACCATGCATTCTGATAAGGGCAAAGATTATGCATTTGATGTATGGTTTACCGACGATATCGGTATCCGGAACGGCTACAACTCACAGATTGACGGGATCAACGGGTATATGCTCGAATTCGAATCGCGGCAGGGGGCAGGCAATATGAAGTTTACCGCGAAATCCGTAGAGGAAATTCCGGTCGGACAGGAAATGTTTGAAATTCCCAAGGACTATACGGTTATGACACAGGAGGAATTCAAAAAATCCATGACCGGTGGCCATTGATGATATCAGGTTCTTATTGAATTTTCCAAACTTTTTTGCCAAATAATCAGTTGGTTAACAGCTTCCGGATCCGGTTGGCAGTACACTGTACTAATTCCTGTAACAGACGTAGTGGAAACAGAAAAAAAATTCACAAGGATTCCACACGTTTGTCCCTTTGAAACAGGTGTATTGTTGCAATATTTATCCCGGTCACCGTTCGTTGAATCTTTTCTCTTATTTTAGAATTTCCTTATCGCTACAATCTGTACTTTCACCACATGCTGGTAAAACTGACCGTAACGAATTATGCGCTGATTGACTCCCTTGAATTTGTCCCGGGGCAGGGGATGAATATCATTACAGGTGAAACCGGCGCAGGTAAATCCATTCTGCTGGGAGCCATTTCCCTGATACTTGGCCAGCGTGCGGACAGCGACAGCCTGCTGGACAAAAGCAGAAAATGTGTTGTGGAAGGTGAATTCAGGATCAGAAAAAAGAATTCCGCAGTATTTGAATTTCTGAAAAGGGAATCGCTGGATCTCAGCGATACCATCCTGCTCAGGAGGGAAATCAACCCGGAAGGAAAATCAAGAGCTTTTATCAATGATACGCCCGTAAATCTGGGTATGCAGAAGGAACTGGGCAGTCTCCTTGTTGAGATACACTCCCAGCATGAGACCCTGTTGCTCAACCAGGGGAGATTCCAGTTATCCGTTCTGGATGCATTTTCCGGTAAGCCTGACCTGGTAGAAAAGGTCCAATCGCTGTATGCAGGCTGGAAAAACACATCGGCCAGTCTTGAAAAAATCCTGGAAGAAGAAAAACATGCTGCTGCAGAACATGATTACATCGTCTTTCAGGTGAACGAACTCAGGGAAGCAAACCTGAAAGAAAATGAACAGCAATCCCTGGAAGAGGAAGAACAACGGCTGACGCATGCCGGAGAAATAACTGCCGGTCTTGCAGAGGCATCTGAGGCCATGGACGGGTCGCAGGATAATATCATTACAGGAACGGGGCATATCATTTCATTACTAAACGGATTGATCAAATACCATCCGGCAATTCAGGAGGTTCTTTCAAGACTGCAAAGTATTCATGTGGAGATGAAAGACATTTCGGGTGAAATACAATCCATCAGGGACAAAATAACCGCGGACCCTGAGCGGCTGCAACAGATTAATGACCGGCTAAATCAGATTTACCGCCTACAAAAAAAGCATCATGCCACGACCATAGAGGAACTCATTGTGCTGGAAGAAAAGATGCAGCAAAAGCTGGATTCACTGGAAAACATGGCACATAAAATTGCCGGTGTCCGGAAAGATTGTGATGATTATTTCAGGCGGTTAACGGAAAGTGCAGCAGCCCTGCCAGACGCCCGGAAGAAGGCCGTTCCCGTTGCTGAGAATGCCATCCGGAAAATGCTTTCGATGCTTGGTATGCCTTCGGCTGCATGTAAAATCAGCCATGAAATTCTGAATGAACCCCTGTCATCCGGTGTGGATAAAATCCGTTTTCTCTTTTCTGCAAACAAGGGTGTGGACTATTCGGATATCAGCAGGGTGGCATCCGGCGGAGAATTAAGCCGGGTGATGCTTGCCATTAAATCATCCGTTGCAAAGCTGATGGATCTACCTACCATCATTTTCGATGAAATTGATACGGGAGTATCCGGAGAAACAGCGCTGCGGGTAGGTCAGGTCATGCAGCAATTGTCACAATCTCATCAGGTACTGGCAATAACGCATCTGCCGCAAATTGCAGGCAAGGGCCGTGAGCACTTTACGGTATATAAAGAGGTTACGGAGAAAAGAACTTTTTCCAGGATCAGGAAACTGAACGGGGAGGAGCGTGTGGTGGAAATTGCCAGGATGCTGAGCGGCAACCGGCCCACAGCCATTGCCCTTGAAAATGCCAAAGAACTTCTGCAACACTGAAACGCATTTTCGCGTCAGGTATTAATTCTATATTTGCCTGGAATAACCTAAAGATATGTCACACCAACTGTTAAAAGGAAAAAGAGGAATAATATCAGGCGCACTCGACAGTCATTCCATTGCCTGGAAAGTTGCACAACGCTGTTATGACGAAGGAGCTGCCATTGTACTTACCAATGCACCAATTGCCATGCGAATGGGTGAAATTAAAAAGCTGGCGGAAGAAACCCGGTCTGAAATCATCCCTGCTGACGCCACATCCACCGATGACCTTGGCAATCTGTTTACCAAATCACAGGAGATCCTTGGAGGGAAAATTGATTTTTTGCTGCATTCAATAGGGATGTCGGTGAATATCAGAAAAAATATCAGCTATCCGGACAGTAACTACGATTATTTCTTAAAGGGAATTGACGTTTCAGCACTTTCCCTTCATAAGATGCTCAGCACTGCCATGAATCTGGATGCCATCAGTGAAGGCGGAAGTGTGGTGGCATTAACATACATAGCAGCACAACGGACGTTTCCATTTTATACGGATATGGCCGATATAAAAGCCCTTCTTGAAAGCATTACCCGGAGTTTCGGATACCATTATGGGAAATTCAGGAAAGTACGTGTGAATTCGGTTTCACAATCACCTACAAAAACAACAGCCGGAACCGGAATTAAAGGTTTCGATGATTTCTTTAATTATGCCAATGACCTTTCACCCCTTGGGAATGCGACCGCGGATGATTGTGCCGATTATTGCGTAACCCTTTTCTCCGACCTCACCCGGATGGTAACCATGCAAAACCTGTATCATGATGGCGGCTATTCCACTACGGGGATCAGCAATGAGGTAATGAATAAATTTTCGGGTAACTGACATACCTGTAACCGGTATGTATGCTCCCGGTTTATCCAAATAAAAAAATCCCCATGCTGAAGGCATAAGGACTTTTTTTGATTCACTCAAAGTCAGGTAAGACCGGAATCAGGTACCTGCAGGTTGCCTCAGAATTCCATTTATTCGCCGGCTTCCGGATCAGATTTTTTCTTTCTTCCACTGCCGGTTTTTGCCGGAGGAGGAGAGGTCGCTTTCGCCACTGAAATTTTCAGGGTATTGGTTTCTTTGTTCAGCCCTACCTCTATAGTGTCTCCTTCAGTCATTTCGGATTTTATGATTTCCTCCGCCAGCGGATCCTCAAGATATTTCTGAATGGCGCGTTTCAAAGGACGGGCACCGTAATTAATGTCAAATCCTTTGTCAGCGATAAAATCCTTTGCCTCTGTTGAAAGCTGAATTTTGTATCCGAGATCCTGAATACGTTTGTACAAATGCACAAGTTCAACATCAATAATCTTATGAATATGTTCTTTCTCAAGTGAATTGAACATGATCACGTCATCAATACGATTCAGGAACTCCGGTGCAAATGCCTTCTTCAGGGCATTCTCAATAACCCCGCGGGCGTGCTCGTCAACCTGGCTGAGTTTCGTGGTGGTCTGGAAGCCGACTCCCTGCCCGAAATCCTTCAGTTGGCGTGATCCGATATTGGAGGTCATGATAAGAATGGTATTCCTGAAGTCAACTTTCCTGCCCAGACTGTCCGTTAAGGTGCCCTCATCCAATACCTGAAGCAACAGGTTGAAAATATCCGGATGTGCTTTCTCAATTTCATCCAGCAGCACCACGGAGTAGGGCTTACGGCGGACTTTTTCCGTAAGCTGGCCGCCTTCTTCATATCCAACATATCCGGGAGGCGCGCCAATCAGCCTCGAAACCGCAAACTTTTCCATATATTCACTCATATCTATACGGATAAGTGCATCTTCAGAATCAAACAGGTACCTGGCAATGACCTTGGCAAGTTCGGTTTTTCCTACGCCTGTAGGTCCCAGGAAAATAAACGTACCTATGGGTTTGTTCGGATCCTTAAGGCCTGCACGGTTTCGCTGAATGGCTTTCACCACTTTTACAATAGCTTCATCCTGGCCGATGACCTTGCCTTTCAACTCATCGGACATCTTAACCAGACGTGTGCTTTCTGTCTGGGCGACACGGGTAACCGGAATACCAGTCATCATGGCAACCACTTCGGCCACATCCGTCTCGGAAACCGTGTACCTGTGGTTCCGGGTTTCTTCTTCCCATTGTTTCTTGGCTGTTTCTAATTGCTCAAGGAGTTGCTTCTCAGAATCGCGGAGTTTGGCTGCTTCTTCGTATTTCTGGCTGCGAACCACCCGGTTCTTCTCATTCTTTATTTCCTGCACCCGGTTTTCGAGTTCAAGGATATTTTTGGGAACATGAATGTTGGTAATATGTA
>JADZBN010000113.1 GCA_020852075.1 Bacteroidia bacterium | reverse complement strand
TTTTATGGTTACTATATCATCGTCCGAACCGTTTGAAGACCTGCCGGTAATATATGCATCGCCATTGCTGTCCACAGCGATAGATGCGGCTTCGTCTTTTCCGGAGGTTACAGAAGGGCGGTTGTATTCGGCCTGCCAGATTAATCCGCCTGAGGAATTAAATTTAAGGGTGATAAAATTATTACTGCCTTTTGCCGTATCCGGTTCGGTTGATCCCGTAATAAAAATATTCTGGTTACCGTCTATCGCCATGGCTACAGGAATATCATCCATATAATAGGAAGAATTATTCCAGGTAGTGTCATACAATTCGTTGCCGTTGGCATCATATTTAACGAGGAGAATATCATCCTGGGAATTGCCTCCGTCTGAATAACCGCAGGCATACACATTTCCAAGGGCATCCAGTACAACATCTACAGCCTCATCGTCCATAAAATCCTTACCATTCTTTGTTCGCCACCAAAGGGTATCGCCGTTGGAATTAAACTTTACGATCAGGAAATCGCGGTAGTCACCTGTTTTTATGGTATATCCTACGGCGACATAATTACCCTGTCCGTCTGCTTTGATTTTATTAAACCGGTCTGAATTATCTCCCGCACCCTGATAATAATTGACCCATACAGGACTTACAGACCAGGTTGTGAAAGCAACAAACAAAAAGGAGGATGTTAAAAGAAACTTGGCAACGTTGATTTTCATAAATGGTGGATTGATATGTTACAATAGGATGTCATAATCCCCTGGGATGTCAAATTTTATCCTGCAAAGGTAATAACAAACCTGTTCAGGAAAGCACATTTTCATACAGTTACTAACCCTCTGGCATTGACCGGCATAATACCGGAATCTCCGCAAAGGCAGTTCAGGAAGGGTTTCGGGATGGTTACACAGGTTTCACACCCCCTTCAAACAGATCATTGTTAATAATTCATCCGGTTTTAAGGTATCCTTTACGCAGTGGTTCCTGTTAAACCGAAACCAAATGATTGTTTATGAATTTTGACAGTAACGAACTGAATGCACTCATCCGTTTGCTGGATGATTCCGACCACGAAGTATTTGAACATATCCAGGACAGGATTGTTCACCTCGGTAAGGAAGTAATACCCTTTCTGGAGAATGCCTGGAAAAGCAGCATGGATGTAATCATGCAGCAGCGCATCGAAAACATCATTCACATGATACAACTGGAAGACCTCAGGCAGGAAATGCGCGTCTGGGCACATTCCGGAAGCCAGGAATTAATCCGGGGAGCGATGTTAATAGCACGTTACCAGTACCCCGACCTTGAGGAGGAGACGGTACAGAAACAACTTGACAGGTTGCGAAAAGATGCCTGGCTGGAAATGAACGATAACCTGACAGCTCTCGAACAAATCAGGGTTCTGAATAAAATATTTTTTGACCTGTACGGATTTAACGGGAACACCCAGCATTATCACGCCCCGCAAAATTCATTCATTCATCTCGTTCTTGAATCCAAAAAGGGAAATCCCCTGATGCTTGCCATCCTGTACCTGGAAGTGGCACGGAGTGCGGGTATCCCGGTGTATGGGGTGAATCTGCCGGAACATTTTATTTTGTGTTACAAAGACGAGTTGAACGAACCGGTGTCGGCAAAAGATCATTCCAACATCTTGTTTTACATTAATCCGTTCAGCAAGGGAGACATATTCAACAGGAAGGATATTGACTCATTTCTGAAGCAGCTCAAAATCAATCCGGAAAAAAGTTATTATGAACCCTGTTCAAATAAAGAAATGATTCAACGGCTGATCCGTAACCTGATGAATTCCTATAACAAACTCGGATACCTTGACAAGGTGGAGGAATTGCAACTCCTTATGCAGGCGACCCTGTAGAAATGATGATCCGATTTCTGTCATCCCTTTACAGGAAATCCCCACACGGACAGAAATGGAAAGCGCATTTGGAAATTCCCTTTGGGTGAAATTGCGGGGCCGGTATTATCTTCCGATTTGTTGAAGGTTTCACGGCTTTCGGGCTGAAGTTCTGTTCCGAAGGTCTTTTTCAGTTTTGCATTAATTCCCGGGAGATCGGTTGCCCATAGCGATTCCGCCAGTTTTTCCTGTTTATTCATATCCTCTTTAAGAATTTCCATCTTATCCAGTTGACTGTCGCTCGGTCGGCCCTCATAAGAAATTACGGCTGCATACAAGTCACTCAGTTTCTCACGAATTCTTTCCTCGCCTGTGATGGCAAGCCCACCCGTTGTGGCCACGAGTTCTTTTCTGATTTTTTCAAGTTTAGTTGCAAAGGCTGTCAGGCTTTTTTTCAAGGAGGCATCCCGGGCTGAATCTTTCAATGCTTCCGCACTTTCCTTCATGGATAATACCTGATCGTTCAGGAAGGCGAGATCTTCTGACAACGCGAACAATTGCATGGATGTCTTTTTTTGAAGCGCTCTGTCTTCGGGTGAGTGAGGACTTGCAGGATCGTTAATCAGTTCCAGGGTACCTTCAAACGTGTTGTCACCTTTGGTAATACGGACTGTATAAGTTCCTGGATCTACCAGAGGGCCAAAGAAACCGGCCCTGTCAATCCTGACTCCTTTCGCCACCCGTGGAGGTTTCATGCGCATGCTCCAGGAAATAATATTCAATCCCTTCCTTTTGGTTGCAGGTACGGTTCCCATTGATTTTCCGGCCTTATCAAAAACTTCCACCCTGATATCGCCCCTTGTAATCCGATCCTTCAGATAATACATAATGACAGCTTGTTCTGAAGAATTCTGCCCGACAAAGCCGCCGGCATCAGGAAATGCACCGCCATAGTGACCGCCGGTAACGGGGACAGGACGGGTCTTCAGGATAACAAGGTCCTTTTCAAGCAGGTTCTTATTTAACTGACGCAGGGGGGAAATGTCATCCACAATGAGAATGGACCTGCCGTGTGTGGCCAGTACCAGGTCATTGGTCTGAGGGTGAATCCGGATATCCCTGACAGCAACGGGGGGAACTTTAGCATCAAACCGGGTCCAGTTAAGGCCCCTGTCCAGGGAAATCCAAAGTCCTGCTTCTGTTCCGAGAAATAACAGATCAGCGCTCACCAGGTCTTCCCTGATACAGTGTGCATAAGCACCTGTAACTTCCTTACCTGTCAGCAGGCGCCAGGAGAGTCCAAGGTCATTCGATACAGCACAATAGGTATTCATATCACCATACATGTGGTTATCGAATGTTGCGTAGATGGTATTTTTATCATACCGGGAAGGCTCAATGCCAGAAACCCATGTCTGCGGCGGAATAACGGATGCAGGAGGGTTAATTTTTTTCCAGGAGGTGCCGCCGTCCGGAGAAAACTGCAGGTTCCCGTCATCCGTACCGACAAATATCATATTGCTGTCCAATGGTGAACCTGCAATTGTAAAAATGGTGCAGTGGTTTTCGGCGGAGGAATTGTCAACGGTGACGCCCCCGCTTTCCTCCTGTTGTTGTTTTTTCGGATCGTTCGTAGTCAGGTCGGGAGAAATTTTTTTCCATGTGACGCCTTTGTTATAGGATCTGTAGAGAAACTGCGAACCCATATACATTGTTGAAGAACTTACCGGGTTCAGATAAATGGGGGTACTCCAGTTGAATCTCAGTTTAGGATCACCGGGTCCGGGCTGAGGCTGGATGTCGGCATATTCATTGGTCCGGCGGTTGATTCGCGAAGCATGGCCTCCCTGGTATTCGGTGTACACCACATCCTTGTCGTTTTTGTCGAACTGTACCCAGAATCCGTCGCCACCGCCGATATTTTTCCAGTCACCATTCTGAATGCCACCGATAGATTGAGAAGG
>JADZBN010000112.1 GCA_020852075.1 Bacteroidia bacterium | reverse complement strand
TTGACATTCTTCAGGTAAAAACCCCGGATGGTATTGGATTGGGGAAAAGCTGAAAACGAAAGTAGGACGAAAATAAAAATCAAACCTGCAGAAATCCTCTTTTGTATCATTCTAACTTTGTTTTTTTGTTTTCGTTAAATTGAAAAATGCACAACACGATGGTTTTACTATTGTGTTCTTGCTCACAGGTAATTTTCCCGTGAAGATTCTGAATATTGATTTTTAAAACTGTAATTTAAATTGCAGTGGTTTCCGTTCACTGCATCGGGCCGCCCTATTCAAAAGCCAGACGAAGATAAGAGGAAAATAACCCTATGATTATAGGTTGTTCGTAACTTATTAACAGTATGGGACCTGAAGTTCCCGGGGATGCGGGCATTGTGGAATATATGAGAAAGTGCAGGCACTAATTGACGCCTATTCCCTCATATTTTGAATGGAATATGAATTCTGGATCATACATGAAAATTCCCGGATTCTCGCCCCGACTCTACAGAAATCTTCGAAAATGCCGAAACCCCGGACCAGCCGGGGCTTCAAAGGTGTCAGGAGCAGGTTGGGACTGCATTTTTAGTGATGAACAATCAGACGTTTTACCAGCCTGGTTTGTTCCATATTCACAATGGCAAGGTAAACGCCATTGCTCAATGTGCTGACATCAACATCTGCCTGATTATCCCCTTCAATGAGTGAACTTGACTGGCGGAGTAAAATCTTTCCGCTCAGATCCATTAGTTCAATCGTTCCTGCCTGTTCTTTTTCCGAATAAAAAAACAATCGTATGCTTTCCTTTGCCGGATTGGGGTATAGCGTCAGTTCATCGTTGGCCACCTCTGTATAATATACAGGAGGAGATAGCTTGTAATTATATGTTATAGCCAACGCTGCAGTTGCAATCGAGGTGTTAAAATATTTTTTACCGGAATAACCGCTGAAGGTGTTTCCACATCCCGTCTTTACCCTCCAACTGTATTTGGCATTTGGAACAAGCCCTGTGAGAGATATGGATGTCTGGCCGTAGTTTGCCATTCGGATATAAATATATGTATTTGTTCCCTCACGTTTGTACCGGACAATGAGGGAATCCGATGCAGGTAGTGGAGACCAGCTCAGGGTGGCTCTGGTCATCCCGATGTTGCTTGCTGAGGTTCCTGTTGGCGTTGTTAATACACAGTTGCTTTGCGGTACGCTGACCGTTTCAGTAGCCGAATTGGAATAACATCCGTTACTGTTTGTCACCTGCAGTGTGTAGTCCCCGTCCTGGGTTGCCGTAAATACCTGGCCGTTGGCTCCACTGATCGGAACTCCGTCGGCATACCACTGGTATCCTGCGATTGTTCCGCTGCCTGGTGTTGAGGTAGAACTCAGCGGCACTCCGCCAGGATCTGCATTCCCCACGGTAAATGAAGAAGAAGGTGGGGAAAATACGGTTACTGTTATTGGATCTGTATTTGATATTGTACCATTGTTGGTTACGGCACAAGTATAGGTACCTGTGCTCTGTACATTAATCGAGGCCGTTGTTTGCCCGCTGGACCAGAGAAACGAGGATCCTCCTGACGCAGTAAGAATGACGCTTCCTCCGGTACAAAATGATGTGGGTCCGCCGGCAAGGGCCGTCGCGGTGTTATTATTATTCCCGCCATTTCCATTACTGCTTCCCGGAACCGGCTTGGGCATAAATTCATAGTCAAACCAATGATATCCTGCAAGTTGGATATATGGCTTCCAACTGGAATTGTCCGCATTAAAATCCTGGAGGTATCTGTTGTAGGCCTCTATCTGCGCATGGGACTGCAACCAGGGGCCCATAAATACCGGCTCGGATGAAAATATGGCTGCGACAGTTACCGGTACATGCAATGATGCAAGATACCCTAACCGGGTTTTGGAATACCCGAATACTGAGGTATTGTCAACCCTGTAAGCATGCAGGAGAATACGATCCACATTCTGAACAATCTGCTGAGCCTGTCCCTGATTAAACCAACCCAGATAGGTTTCTGAAATTGCACCCTGCAAGCTGGCAAGGGAATCAATTTTATGCATCTGTGAAATAAAAAAGCGGAAGCCTCCCGATGAATCACAATTGCAATTATTGGGCTGCAGGTACTGGGTACAATAGTAGCCGCCGGGATTTACCGAGGAACTTGTCCAGAATTCAAATTCAAGATTGAAGACATTGAATTTTTCCAGTGTATTGGTGCGTGAACTGTTGTATGGTCCAACTTTTGTCTGAAACGTATTGAAGTTTTCACCCACCGCCCCGATGTATTGAATTCCATAATTTTCCCGTGCTCTCCGGATGAAGGACGCAAGCGCTGCAACACTTGATGAACTGTTGAAGTTAATTGCATGAATATCATATAATGCCAGATAGTTATAGGAACTGTCCTGTGCATAATCCAGCAGGCTGTCCTCTTTTACGGAATTACCAAGTATTTGCGAAAAATCATCAATATAAATTCCCCGCAGTGCCGGTGTCTGTGCATAAGCAGAACCGGAAAGAAGCAGGAGAATAAAAAGGTTGCGTAGATATTGTTTCATGAATCGGGCGTTTGTCTGGGTTGATCTATTTTGTATGTATGCAAACTATCCCGTTCTGCACCTTTAATTTATCTCTTTAACCTGTTCTTGTACATTGTAAGGTTACTCTGAAAGATTTCACCGGTTTTCGTAATTCCCCTATTCAATTCTCCAGATTGAATGGCTGTTTTTTCATATAATCCGGACATTCCGGAAAAAAATTCATTTTTACACGGTTTAAAGCCCGTAAGATTTTATACCTAAAACCTCATTTTGATTACTTCCTGGAAAAATATTCTGATATCCCTCATTGGGTCTTTACATAATTACCCGCTTGTATTTTGTTTCTTTACCGCAATAAAATTGATTAGATGAACAACTTTTCGCTTGCCATTCACGGTGGTGCCGGAACCATCCTCAAATCATCCATGGATGAACAAAAAGAGTCCGGATACAGAAATGCGTTATTGAATGCATTAGGCGCTGGCAGATCCGTACTTCAAAATGGTGGCTCAGCGATTGACGCTGTTACCGCCGCAGTTGTTTCCCTGGAAGATTGTCCATTGTTCAATGCAGGAAAAGGTTCTGTATTTACTCATGAGGGATTGCATGAAATGGATGCGGCAGTGATGGATGGGAATACCCGGTCTGCCGGAGCAGTTGCAGGCATCCGCAGTGTTAAGAACCCGGTACTTCTGGCCAGGGAGATCATGATACATTCCGGACACGTATTTCTTGCGGGAATGGGTGCTGAAGATTTTGCGAGAAACAGAGGCCTCACTTTTGAGGACGACTCCTATTTCCATGACGATTTCCGGTACCAACAGTTTCAGGAGGCTTTGCAGGCCGGAAAGGTCACATTAGATCATACGGACAGAAAGTTTGGAACCGTGGGTGCAGTGGCCCGGGATGTTTCCGGCAACCTGGCAGCAGCGACCAGCACTGGGGGTATGACGAATAAACGTTATGGCAGAGTAGGGGATACTCCCGTTATTGGCGCAGGAACGTATGCCAGTAATTCCACCTGCGCGATTTCCTGTACCGGTCACGGTGAATATTTTCTAAGAGCGGTAGTTGCATACGATGTTTCCTGCCTGATGGAATACAAAGGCCTTTCCCTGAAAGAAGCCTGCCATAAAGTAATTTTGGAGAAACTGGCCGGTGCAGGTGGTGATGGTGGGCTGATAGGCCTGGATACCGCCGGAAACACTATGTTGGTTTTTAACACCGAAGGCATGTATCGGGCCTGGATCAGCGAGGCGAATGAAGATTGCGTCGCTATATATTAAGATTCCGGGCTTCCCGTCTGCTTAATTCATTTCTAATACCTTAATAATTTAAAACCCCTGATAATTGCTGTAATTTGCTATTTTTGTTTGATTGTTTTTTCATTTCATGAATCTTTTATTAAGGGCAGTATTTATTCTCCTTGCATCACTGGCTTTTTTACCTGCCGGTGCCACCCATATAGTGGGTGGAGAAATGAATTACCGTTACCTGGGAAACAATCAATATGAAATCAGCCTTACTGTGTACAGGGACTGCTACTATGGGCAGGCTTCCTTCGATAACCCGGCATCTATTGGAATATTTGATGGTGCCAACAACCTGGTTGCCTCATCCCTTGTGTATATTCACGATCAGCAGCAGGTGCCTAATGCCATTAATACCCCCTGCCTTGTACCTCCGGTAAATGTTTGCTACGAGGTGGCCAATTATTATCTGACGACTCCCCTGTTACCAAGGCCAGGTGGATATACAATAGTTTATCAACGCTGTTGCAGGAACAATTCCATTCTTAATCTTGAAAATGTCAACCATACGGGTGCCACCTACCTTGCCACCATCCCTGATTCCGGACTGTTAATTACAAACAGCAATCCGGTTTTCAATCAATGGCCTCCAACTTTCATTTGCCAGAATGCACCCTTTACCTTTGATCATTCAGCCACCGATCCTGACGGAGATTCCCTGGTTTATGAGTTGTATACACCACTTAGCGGTGCAGACAATACGAATCCCATGCCGCAGCCGCCCTCTCCGCCACCTTACGATTCAGCAGACTGGGCGCCTCCCTATGGCCTCAGCAATCCTCTTGGAGGAGTTCCCCTGAGAATTAACCGGTTCACCGGGCAGCTTACGGCTACCCCTGTTGCAACCGGTCAGTATGTTTATGGAATCAGGGTTATGGAATTCAGAAACGGAATATATCTTGGTTCTACGCTCAGGGATTTTCAGGTAAACGTAGTTCCCTGCCCCGACATTACAGTAGCCTCCATTTTTTCACCTACCATAGTATGCGGCAGTACCCTGGCTCAATTTGTCAATACCAGTTTCAATGCTGCCACCTATCAATGGGATTTTGGTGACCCTGTAACCGCTGGTGATACATCCACCCAAATGAATCCTGAATGGAATTATCCTGATACCGGAACCTATTTCGTTACACTCATTGCTTTTTCCGGGATTGATACTGACTGTAACGATACTGCCTCAGGAGTGGTAAAGGTGTATCCGCCATTCCATACGGGATTTGAAATCAGTAATGACCATTGCTCCCCCTATTTTTTATTTCAGGATCATTCAGCTGGTTCGGGAGGTACACCTGCACTTTTCTGGAGCTGGAACTTTGGTGACGGGTATTTTTCAGGTTCCGGAAACCCCTCGCATACTTACCTGCAACCCGGTCAATATACGGTTACACTGATTTCTTCAAAAGATTCTTCCTGTACCGATACGGCCTCAATTCCTGTTAACGTCCTCAGGATTCCCGTAGCATCATTCCTGCCGTTCCTGGATACCTGTTCATATACCCTCGGATTACATAATCAATCACTGTACTCGTCATCTTATATCTGGGATTTCGGAGACCTCAGCAGCGGTACAGCATTCAGTCCTGGACATGTATATGCTGATTTCGGGGTCAATACGGTTCAGCTTAATGCGGTTTCAGATTCAGGCTGTGTGAACAGTTCCACTGCCCAAATTACGATCCCGCCGCTTCCGCTTGCGGACTTTGCTTACAGTGTTGCAACCTGCGATTCCGTGGTTTCATTCAGCAACCATTCAATACATGCCTCAGATTATTTCTGGGACTTAGGTGACCATTCGTCAGCAACTGTTTCTGACCCTGTTCATACCTATCAGATTTCCGGAACCGTTCCGGTACGTATGATTGCTACTTCTTCTTTTGGATGTACGGATACTGTTGACAGGAATATTGACTTCGTAAGTTTTAAAAATGCAGAATTTAAATGGGCTCTTGATACCTGTTCTGGTGTTGTGCGTTTCACGGACGTAACAAGGAATGCGGTGAATTATTTGTGGAATTTTGGTGATGGTACCACCAGTAACGAGATATCACCCGTACACAGCTATTCTGTTAATGGTGAATTTGAGGTAACACTGATGGTCAACGGAGAATCTGCCTGCATGGACTCCATCCACAGTATTACTAAATTTGAATCTCCGCTTGGTGAATTGTTTTTTGCTCCCAATGCCTTTACCCCGAATGGAGACGGCCTGAATGATGACTTCAGGATTTCCCTGTTCCGCCCCTGTGATACCTACAGCCTGAATATTTTCAATCGCTGGGGACAGGAGGTATTCAGTTCAGGGGATGCAGCCAACGCCGTATGGGACGGAACCTTTCATGGGGCTGCCGCCGAACAGGGGGTGTATGTTTATTTACTGAAAGGCGGAGGTATGGACAGGAATGGGGTAGTGTACCTTATCCGCTGATCAGATGGTTTACAAGCCTGATCAGGCTTTCCTGCCGGTTGGACTTCGTAAAATATCGCAGAATGCGTGACCTTGCTGCTTTTCCCCGGTTAGGATTGTATTCTTCCAGCACTTTATTGAGAAGATTTTTCAATTCTTCAGAATCGCGGAAATCCAAAATATATCCTGTATCGTTGATGATCTCAGGAATGGAAAAAACCCTGCTCCCTACCGGTACGCATTCACACAACATCGCTTCACACAATGCATTGGGAAATCCTTCTGCCATACTCAACTGGAGGTAAAAAGCATGGCTGCCGTAAATCTCACGTAATTGATCATGTGGCATCGCAGGCAAGGACTGTATGTTTGTCGCGCTTTCAGGAATAAGATGCCGGGGCAGGTTCCCGATGATGGTAAATCGGGCCTGTGGCATCAAGACAGCAACTCGGAGAATCAGGTCAATTCCTTTGAGTGGGATCTGATACGCATTTTCAAGATTGCCGGAAACTGTTAGAAAACTCCCTGGTATCTTTTCACCGGTTGGAGAGAATGCTGTCCCGTCATAACCATTCGGAATTGCCAACCAGGGTGTTTTAATCCCTGGAATCCTTGGCTGAATTCCCTGTGGGGAAGGAACCTCTTTGCTGTATGTGTATGATGAATTCCAGAGGCTTTCATGCTTTGGCGCAATATAGCTGCATTTTTTGAATGAAAATTTTGTCACAACGGACAATAATTTTCTGGTATAATTTCCATACCCGATGGATGGCAAATAATGGCAATCTGTTCCCCCTGCAATGATAAGTACCGGCTTACCGGTACACCTTCCAAACAATACGGGAATGAATGAATGATATCCGGCCAACTGACAAATCATACCATCCGTCTTCCATCCGTAAATAAGAATCCATAACAGTTGATTCAAAAGCAGAAATGGAGTTTTCCACTTAGAGGTAAACGGAAAATTTTTTTCACGGACATCAAAGTTCTTCGATAACCCTGCTATATCCCCTGCGACAAAACCTGATCTGCCGACAAAAAAAAATAGAATTCGGGGCCCGTGACTCATCTCAGATTTACTTCATTTTTCTGGCTGCCGTCATGATGCCGCCAGAAAATAATTTTCCTGCAGGAAGCGGAGCAGTAAGTTTTTCTGCCAGCCATATCATCTTACTGCCTGTCCTGAGAATTTTAAGTAAGGTTTTTTTTGTGTCATAATAGGGAACCGTTCTCCCTTCATGGCCCTCAAGCGTTACTGCAAAGCTTAACCCAAGAAAATATTTGCTGAAAACCAGTTCAAGTCCGGCATCCACGATGCGCTTTTCAAATTCAGGTTTATTCATTACCACATGAATATCATACACAGGTTTATTCATCTTTTTCTGAAGGAATCCGGTAGCCCCTGCAAGATTGGGAATGGATGTAATAAGTAGTCCATCCGGTTTCAGAAACCTGCTGAATGAACGGAGGGTGGCGGATGTGTCTTTAAAATGCTCCACAACGCCGAGGGAACAAACTACATCAAAGGTGCCGGTCAGGGACGGATCGCAATGGAAAACGTCATCATGGTAAATCCTGCCCTCAATGTTGTCCCTTTTAAGTATTCTTCGGGTTTGTTCGCAACCCTGTTCGGAATAGTCAATTCCGGATACTTTATATCCATGAACCTTTGCAAAATAACTGAGGAAAATTGAATTGCCACATCCAATCTCAAGAAATTCCTTCCCGCCGCTGATATTCATTTTCAGGATTTCTGAAAACATGCGGTGAAGTAATGTATTGGGATAATCATTAATCTTTCCGGAAGTATAAGCAAGCGGTGGCGGAAGGTTCATATTCTTCCAGAATTCTGTCCAGTACTTTTCTCCGGCAATATCTATATTTTCTGTCATGGAAAGATTTTTTTTACCCTGGCTTCAATACCATTTCCACCCGTAGCAACCCATATTTCCCCTGCATCCTTTTTTCTGATAAGGTATTTGCGTATCTGACCCGGCGTCCTGAGATGTTTATAAAAATCAGTCAACGAATCATAACTGTCAAGCTGACTCCACTCAAACTGTTCCTGGTAACTAAGTTCAGGATAAAGTTTTGTATATTCAATCAAAGGTGAAACCCTGTGCAGGAGCCAGTTTGCAATGTGGTTATTCCTGAATCTCCAGTGCAATGGGAAAAAATAATGGGTAAGCTTGTCAACAAGTCTTTTTGACACTTCCGGTTTTTTCCGTCGAAGCCAGTGACGGTAAAGTGGTTTCAGGGTTGTGTAATAGGAAAGCCGTTGCCTGTAATGGTCAATAACCAGATATCCTCCGGGCTTTACCATTTCCCATAAAGCGTCCATGGTCTTTTCCGGTGAGGGTGTGTGCTGAATGACTCCAAGGCAAATAACAACATCAAATACACCCGGAGGAAAGGGCATACTGTAAACACTCGCCTGGGCCAGAACATGATTGGGTTTAATGCCAATATTATCCCGGTTCGCTTCAACTGCGGAACTAAGGTCAATGGAATGTACCAGGGCGCCGGATTGAACCAGCAATTCCGTAAAACGCCCCGCCCCGCATCCAACCTCCAGGATGAATTTTCCAGTAAGGGATTCAAGGGGCATTCCCAGGCACCGCTCAAGCCGGACTTTTGAGATATTCTTCCCGTTCTGGCTGTCAAGTTGGGTCTTTTTAAATGAGTTCCATTGCAGCCCAAAGGCTGAGGCATAGTTCTCCTGAGGTGTAAACCGCGGTATGCCTTTCACTATGGGAAATTTCTCCCCTTCTTTGGTTACCAGAAATGTACGTTCCTCTGTCAGTTGGAGTCCGGTTTGGGGTGATACAAATCCAATCATATTTTTACAGCGCGGTGAAAATAACCAATTCCTGTCACATGAGGCAGCATTCTATTTTGATTAGATTTGTCCACCCGTTAATTGTATGTGTGGTATTGCCGGCCTGATAGATTTTTCCTGTAAAAGCACCAAGGAGGAACTCCTGGATATGGCTGCATCGCTTGTCCACAGGGGGCCGGATGATTCAGGTTCCGAATGGTTTGAACGGGAGGGTTTTGTCGCCGGTCTGGGATTCCGGAGGCTTGCCATTATTGACCTGAGCCCCGGCGGGCATCAGCCCATGATTGATCCTCAATCGGGTAACTGGATTGTTTTTAACGGGGAAATCTATAATTATTCTGAAATACGGCAGGACCTTGAGGCTCAGGGAATCCGGTTCAGTACAGCCTCGGATACCGAGGTTATCCTAAAGGCATACGCAACATGGGGAACTGCTGCTGTGGACCGGTTTATCGGCATGTTTGCCTTTTGCATCCTGGATCTCAAGAACAGTAAAGTCATCCTGATCAGGGACAGGGCAGGAGTGAAGCCGTGGTATTATTATTTTCATAATGATTTGTTTTTATTTTCTTCAGAACTTAAGGCATTCCACAGGCATAAAAATTTTGATAAGAAAATTGATCCGGATGCGGCTGCTTTGTTTTTTCAGCATGGATATATCCCTGCTCCACATTCGATTTTCAGGAATACCCGGAAATTATTGCCAGGATCCGTACTTGAACTGGATCTGAAAACAAAGTCAGTTTCCCATAAAAAGTATTGGGATGTTTTGTCATTGTTTAAAACCCCAGTCTTGAAATTGGGATTTGAGGAGGCAATGGATGAGACTGACAAACTGATGAAATCAGCTTTTGCCTACCGTATGGTAGCCGATGTTCCGGTCGGCGTATTTCTGAGTGGCGGATATGACAGTTCCTGCGTAACTTCTGTTTTACAATCGGTAAGTTCCAAACCACTCAAAACCTTTACGATTGGATTTGAAGACCCGGATTTTAATGAGGCTGGCCATGCCAGAGCCATTGCGGATTACCTCGGAACGGATCACCATGAATATATCTGTACCCTGAACGAAGCAATGTCAATTGTTCCTGACCTGCCTGTCATATATGATGAGCCCTTTGGTGATCCTTCTGCCGTTC
The DNA here is from genome assembly GCA_020852075.1 of Bacteroidia bacterium. Lineage (GTDB taxonomy): Bacteria > Bacteroidota > Bacteroidia > AKYH767-A > 2013-40CM-41-45 > JADZBN01. The sequence continues at coordinate 1,459 of JADZBN010000112.1, read as the reverse complement.
CCACCACCCTGGTTTCACGAATAGCCAGAAAGGATGTCACCGTTGCTTTGAGCGCAGACGGTGGAGATGAACTTTTTGCTGGATATCCCAGGCATTGGAAAAGCCTGCGGATGATAAACCGGTCCATGAAGATTCCGGCGCTGCTCGCACACCTTGTTTCAGATTTCCTGCCTGCAAACAAAATTGTTGGTATTCGACCGGACCGGACCGATAAACTGAAATCCTTTCTGAGAGCCGGTTCAGTTTCTCAAAAATTTACCATCATCAACAGAATGTATTCTGAGCTTGAATCAAAACATCTGTTGTCTGTTCCAATAAATAACATCAATACCCCGTTTGATGAGGCATCCCAATTGAAAGGCATGACAGGATACCTCAATCAGGTGCTTGCCACTGAATATACCACCTACCTTCCTGATGATATCCTGCACAAGGTGGATCGTGCCACCATGTCGGCGGGTCTCGAAGGAAGGGATCCGTTCCTCGATCACAGGCTGGTAACCTGGATGGCCCGGATCCCTGAGGAATATAAAATGAAAGGCAGGGATCAAAAAATTCTGTTAAAGGCAATTGTCCATAAATATATCCCTGAATCCCTCATGAACCGGCCCAAAATGGGCTTTGGCATACCACTTCATCAGTGGATGAGAAAAGAGCTTTCAGATATGTTTAAATTGGAAGTGTCGGATGCCAATATCAGGGCTGCTGAAATACTGAATGTGGACGCCGTCAGGTCAATCCGGGATGACTATATTCAAAATGGTGCTGAAATTTTTGAACGGGTCTGGCTGCTCTTTGTTTTTTGTGCATGGTACAGGAAATGGATGTCAAATTAACCGGGTAAAAATTTGTCGGTTGCATGGGTGTAATTAAACGTCAGGGAATTAAAAATACAATTACCGGTTATCTGGGAATAACAATAGGATTTGTCAATCTGCTGATTGTTCAGCCTCATTTTCTGACTAAAGAAGAACTGGGCCTGACAAGACTATTATACGGATTCTCAGTTCTGGTGGCCACCTTTGTTCCGCTTGGGATTGGAAATGCGACGGTAAAATATTTTCCACTGTTTAAAGACAGGGAGAAGAGGCATCACGGTTATTTCGGGTTCATGAACCTTTTTCCTCTCGGCGGATTTCTCGTGGCTGCTTTAGTCCTTTGGATATTCAAAGATTTTATCCTGAATCAGTACAGGCACGAATCTCCCATGTTCCTTGATTTTTTTAACTATGTTTTTCCACTGATATTTTTTAATGCATTCATCAGTATATTGTCTATTTACTGCAATTCAAATTTCAAATCCACCATCCCTGCATTTCTGAATGACGTCGTGGTGCGTATTCTGACAATCTGCCTGGTATCGGTATATTTTTTAAAATGGATCGCCCTTAATCAGTTTATTGCTGCATTTACGGGAATTTATGCATTCCAGGTAGTTGTTTTGTTGTTATATATTCTT
>JADZBN010000111.1 GCA_020852075.1 Bacteroidia bacterium | reverse complement strand
TGGATTTTCCTGGGGTCAATAGAACTCAGGGGAATACCTGCAAACAGCAGGGTTTGCTGGTTAATCCGGTAAATACCGTCACTCCATACTTTGATTTTGAAATACTGCTGGTTGTAATTGATCCAGGAATTTTCAAATGCCTGTGAAAAAGAACTGATAAAGGCAAGGGAAAGAATCAGGATGAGTACAGTTTTTTTCATATCAATGTATTGGCGCCGTAATTATGGATGCTCCGGGGAGGAGGGCAGGGTTTAATGATGTTTGTTGATGTCCAGTTTCAGTGAGAAGACATTTGAATACAGCGTTTCCTGGCTGCCAATGTTTGTCAGTGCATAATCAATGGTTAGTTTGCCCAGCCTGATACCCAGTCCCATATTAGGTTGAATTACCGTTGACTTTGTCCCATCCATATTTTTTACCTGTTGTATGTTCTGTATGCCGCCTCTGAGAAAAATAAAATCAGCATACGAAATTTCAATCCCTATATGAGGATCCACACTGACAGGATCAGAACTGATCATGACATTCCGTTTGCCGTCAAATGTCATGTCGGTGTTCAGTTCAATTAGGGTGGAAATTTTTTCGCTGAAATGATGGCGGAAGCCGGCGCCAAGTATGAGTTTCGGCAGGGTAACCTCTGTGCTGTTTTTGGGAATTTCATTTCCGGTTTTTGAAAAAGTTTCCTCAAACAGATCCGTATTGTAACTCCATGCATTATAGGTTGTGGTTACGTCTTTGGCCATTACACCAAAGGTCCAGTTGTTGGTGGCATACTGTGCACCAAGGTCAAATCCAAATCCCCAGGCTTTGCCGAAGTCTCCCGCTTTCCGGTGAATAATTTTTGCGCTTCCTCCAAAGTGGAGGCCGGCAAACCTGCTGACTTTTGCATAAGAAATGAGAAATGCATAATCTGCAATGGAAAATGATTTAATTTTCGAATAATCAATGACACCCGAGGCATCAATGAGATCCAGCGTATTGGGAATGTCATCCGTTCCGAAACGAACAATGGAAAAACCAATCGTTCTTGCAGAATCTATTTTTGTGGCAACGGTTGCATAATCAAATTTTGAAATACCCGCGAAGAGTTCTGCATGCATGGCCGCAATCTGCAGATTTCCTGAAATACCGGTCAGGCCGGCAGGATTCCATATTGCTGCCGTCGCGTCATTCACGGTCGCAGCAACGGCGCCTGACATACCCATGGGTCTGCCACCAACACCTATGGATAAAAACTCATTGCTGTATTTTGGGGCTTGGGCGAATGCACCTGATGTGATCAGGAAGCATGTAAGTACAGGCAGGAGAAGTATATGGGATTTTTTCATCAGATCTGGACAATTCAAGGCATAAAGCTAAACCTGTTCAACGCCGTCAGGTTTGTATTATTGTTCCAGGTGAAAGTGTAAAGGTAGCGTTTTCAGGGAAATACATTTGCAAACGATTCCTTAACGGGCACCCGGATAAGAACAGCAAGTATACTTTTTTTGAGACCGAAAGGATACGGATTTTGGTTAAAAACCAGGTATTTATCCACCGGCAGGATTCAATGAACCGTTGAAAACGGATAAATCCCAAAAGACAGTCGGAAAGGTTACTTTTGACCTCTCCGGTTTCAGAAATGAAAAAACATATACCGAACCTTCTGACCTGTTGTAATCTTTTCACCGGATGTGTTGCAGGCGTCATGGTTTTCCGGGGACATCTGGACTGGGCAGCCTACCTGATATTTGCAGCAGCCTTTTTTGACCTCCTGGACGGACTTTCTGCACGGGCATTGGAAATAAACTCACCTTATGGAAAAGAACTGGATTCCCTGGCTGATGTTATTAGTTTTGGATTTGTGCCCGGTGCCATCCTGTTTAAGTTGTTCCAGCATGCCGGCCTGCAGGCCTTGGAACCGGAGCCGCTTAGACAATTCCTTCAGTTTGTTCCCTTTCTGGTTACGGTATTTTCTGCCTTGCGTCTTGCAAAATTCAATACGGACAGGAGGCAGACACATTCTTTTATCGGAGTTCCAACTCCGGCCAATACCCTGTGTATCGCCTCCCTGCCCCTGATTATGATTCAATATCCCGGGAAATTCGACCATATCATACTGCATCCAGGGTTTCTGCTGACATTTACACTTGTGATGTCACTGCTCCTTGTGTCAGAACTTCCGCTGTTTTCATTAAAAGTGAAATCATTTTCATTCAGGGAAAACAAATATCAGTTTGTGCTGATTGTTGTATCACTACTCCTTTTCTTCTGGCTCCGCTTTGCAGCAGTTCCGATTATATTCCTATGTTATGTATTTTTGTCGCTCCTGGACCATATCACGGGACGGCCTTCCGAAGAAAACACCAATAACCCATGAAATATATAGCTGAAATTGACGTGATGCCCCTGAAAGCCCTTCTTGATCCTCAGGGGAAGGCAGTAACCCATGGCCTTCAGAATATGGGCATGAAAGCCATTGATAACGTACGGATAGGGAAACATATCAGCCTTGAAGTGGAGGCCGAAAGCAGAGAAGCCGCATCAGATCTGGTAGATAATGCATGTAAAAAATTGCTGTCAAACCCCATCATGGAACATTACCGGTTTTCGGTTCATGATATGGTGCCTGCCTGAGCCCATTGATATTATCTTCTCAACTCGAAATTTTGCCCCAGATAGACTTTTCTTACCTGCTCATCGGAGGCAAGTTCCTCCGCGGATCCGGATTTCAATATCCTTCCTTCAAATAACAGATACGCCCTGTCCGTAATACTCAGTGTTTCATGGACATTATGATCGGTGATCAGAACACCGATATTCCGGTCTTTGAGATGTGAAACGATTCCCTGGATATCCTCAACAGCAATGGGATCCACCCCGGCAAAAGGCTCATCCAGTAAAATAAACTTTGGATCCACCGCAAGTGCCCTGGCGATTTCGGTCCGCCTCCGTTCACCGCCGCTAAGGAGATCACCCCGGTTCTTACGGATCCGGTTGAGGCCGAATTCTTCCAGGAGTTCCTCAAGCTTTTTTTTCTGTGATACTTTACTCATAGAGGTCATCTCCAGTACTGCCAGTATATTGTCTTCCACGCTGAGTTTCCTAAAAACCGATGCCTCCTGCGCCAGGTATCCAATGCCCAGTTTTGCCCTGCGGTACATGGGAACCGATGTGATATCTGTCTGATCCAGGAAGATATTACCGGAATTAGGCTTTATCAGTCCTACAATCATGTAAAAGGAGGTCGTTTTTCCGGCTCCATTAGGCCCCAGAAGTCCGACAATTTCACCCTGTTCCACCTGAATGGAAACATGATCTACCACCGACCGGTGCTTGTATTTTTTAACCAGATTTTCGGATCGTAAGATCATATTACATTTGATTAGAAATATTTTTCCAACCGTTAATTATCGTATTATTTTCCTTTACCTGCTTCAAGTGCCTCCCAGTACTCAACTGCCCTTCGCATGTGGGGTATTACAATGGTTCCGCCAACGATATTCGCGACAGCAAAAATTTCAAACAACTCCTCTTTCGAAATCGTTGCCTCATGGCATTTCCCCAGATGGTACCGGATGCAATCATCACATCGTAATACCATTGATGCTACCAGACCTAACATTTCTTTGGTTTTCCCGGATAAGGCTCCGTCTGTGTAGGTGTTAGTATCAAGATTGAAAAGACGCCGGATAACCAGATTTTCGGATGAAAGAATTTCATTATTCATCCGGGTTCTATAATCGTTGAATGCCTGCACGTCGTCCTTGTCCATCATTTGCTGTAGAATAATTTAAAGTGACTTTTCTTTCATTACGTGATTTGATACGAAAATGCTGATTTCATATAGTATATACAAGGGAATAGAAACCAGCATTAAGGTGGTGGCATCAGAAGTGGGAGTAATAACCGCTGCAAGAATCAGGATTATGACCACAGCATGCCGGCGGTAGGTCCGCATGAAGACCGGTGTGATAATGCCGATCTTTGTCAGGAAATATACCACCACTGGAAGTTCGAATATGATTCCGGTAATGAGTGTCATGGTTGTTACTGTGGATATGAACGAATCCAGGGTAATAGTGTTCGTCACTTCGGCGCTCACCTGATAGGAACCCAGAAAGTTGACCGTCATCGGTGTGATAATGTAATAACCAAACAATACCCCGGTCAGGAACAAAAAGGAAATATAGAAGACCATTCCACGGGCATATTTTTTTTCGGTATCGTTCAGAGCGGGTTTGATAAACCGCCAGATTTCCCAGGCTACATAGGGAAATCCGACTACCAGTCCTGCGATGAACGCAACCCACATATGGGTAGTAAACTGGGCTGAGATTTCTGTGGATATGAGTGTAAAAGGTATGGTTTTAATGCAGAGATTCTCTCCCATATGCAACCGGGCGCTAAGGTCACAAAGCACACGGTAGGTGAGAAACTGCGGACTCTTGGGCGCCAGCAATACATCATCAAAGAGGAATTCCTTAAAGAAAAAAAGAACGGTTGCCAGGATCATCACCACCGCTACCGACCGGACCAGATGCCAGCGCAAAGCTTCCAGATGGCTGAGAAAGGACATCTCAGCGGTGGGGTTTTTAGAAGATTTGAAAAGCGCCATCAGGGCGGCAAAGATAATTTTTTCGAATGATCAGCAGCATCATAGAATCCCTTCCTTTACCAGGTCGTGAAGGTGGACCATCCCAATGTAACTGCCTTTATCGGTAATAATCAACTGGGAAATATTATACTGTTTCATTAATGCCAGCGCGTCAACAGCCATGGTGTCCCTGGGAACGCTTTTGGGATCCGGACTCATAATGTCCTGTGCAGTGAGGCCCTCCATATCAGATTTATTCTGAAGCATACGGCGCAGGTCACCATCGGTTATGATTCCCCGGATTTTTTCTCCATCAAGTACCACCGTGGCCCCAAGACGCCTGGATGAAATCTCCATGATTACCTCCTTCAGGCTGGTGTGCAAACCGACTTTTGGAACTGCATTGCCAGGATAGATATCCTTCACCTTGAGATAGAGTTTTTTCCCCAATGCACCTCCGGGATGGTATTTGGCAAAATCTTTACCTGAGAAACCGCGTACATCCAGAAGGCAAACCGCAAGCGCGTCTCCCATTACAAGTTGTGCGGTTGAGCTGCTGGTGGGCGCCAGATTATTGGGACATGCTTCCTTTTCAACCGAAGTATTCAGTACCAGGTCACTGTGCTTTGCAAGATAGGATTCCGTGTTTCCCACCATAGCGATCAGTTTATTTCCCCAGGACTTAAGCAGCGGAACCAGCACCTTAATTTCGGGAGTATCACCACTTTTGGAAATACAGAGAATGACATCATGGTTCTGAATGATTCCCAGGTCGCCATGGATGGCATCGGCTGCATGCATGAATATGGAGGGGGTCCCGGTTGAATTAAGGGTGGCCACTATTTTTTGGCCAATTATGGCACTTTTCCCAATTCCTGTTACGACCACCCTGCCACGGGATTTGAATATCAACCGGACACTCTCAATAAAGTGGTCATCAATGTATTTGGCCAGTGCCCCAACCGATTCCGATTCAATGGTAATGGTTTTAATGGCCAGATTTTTAATGTGTTCCTGTGTTTTCAACGGTTCAAAAATAATTTTTGCGTTTCACTCGTTTTTCACTTCAACTATTCGCAAAATTATTTATTTTTAATTCCGATTGATTTTGGGACATATTCCTCTTCAATCTTGTTTAAAACCCTTAAAATTAATATAATACAATGTTAGTGGCGGAAAAGCCCCTGAAGAATTACCTGAAGAAGTATTTTGGTTTTGGCGAATTCAAAGGGGAACAGGAAGAAATTATCCGGAATGTACTGGCCGGGAATGACACCTTTGTGATTATGCCTACAGGCGGCGGTAAGTCTTTATGCTACCAGCTTCCCTCTTTAATCATGGATGGAACCGCAATTGTGGTCTCTCCGTTGATCGCGCTGATGAAGAACCAGGTGGATTCCATGCGGGGATTTAGCAGCGAGTCAGGGGTCGCACATTTCCTAAATTCATCCTTGAACAAAGGGGAAATCGCGTCGGTCCGACAGGACATAAAATCCGGTAAGACCAAATTGTTATACGTAGCACCAGAATCGCTCACAAAAGAGGAGAATATTGACTTCCTCAAAGGAGTTCCGATTTCTTTTTTTGCAATTGACGAAGCGCACTGTATTTCGGAATGGGGACATGATTTCCGACCCGAATACCGGCGCCTAAGGCCCATTATTGAAGCCATCGGAAAAGTTCCCATCATAGCCCTGACCGCTACTGCAACCCCGAAAGTTCAACTGGATATTCAGAAGAATCTCGGAATGATGGATGCTTTGGTTTTCAAAGCGTCTTTTAACCGGGCTAATCTCTACTATGAAGTCAGGCCTAAAGTGGATGTGGTAAAGGAGATCATCCGCTTCATCCGGCAAAATGCGAAAAAGTCAGGAATCATATATTGCCTCAGCCGGAAAAAGGTGGAAGAAATTGCTTCTACCCTTGCTGTCAACGGAATCCGGGCGCTGCCGTATCATGCAGGCCTTGAAGCAGCCGTGAGAGCGGATACCCAGGATAAATTCCTCATGGAGGAAATTGATGTAATTGTCGCCACTATTGCTTTCGGAATGGGTATTGACAAACCCGATGTGCGATTCGTCATTCATCATGATATCCCAAAGAGCCTGGAAGGATATTATCAGGAAACCGGACGGTCGGGAAGGGACGGACGGGAAGGTAAGTGTGTTACTTTTTACAGTTACAAGGATATTGAAAAACTGGAAAAGTTCATGAAGGGAAAACCGGTTGCAGAACAGGAGGTGGGGAAACAACTGTTACTGGAAACCGTGGGTTACGCTGAAACTTCAGTGTGCAGGAGAAAAGTACTGCTGAATTATTTTGGCGAAACATATACTGAATCCAACTGCGGCAATTGTGATAACTGTCTCCATCCGAAGAAATCATTTGATGGCAGGGAAGAAGTATGTACCGTAATCGAAACCGTTCTGGCAGTGAAGGAAAAATTTGCAATGGATCACATTGTAAATGTTATCACCGGCAGGAATGAAAATGCGGTAAAACTTCATTCTCATGATTCCCTGGAGATTTTTGGCGAAGGTGCAGACCATGAGCCGAAATTCTGGACTGCAATTGTCAGGCAGGCATTGCTTGCCGGATTATTATCAAAAGATATTGAAACGTACGGGACCTTAAAGGTTACTCCCAGGGGAACTGCATTTCTGAATAAACCGGTGAAATTTCCCGTCGTCGAAGACAATGATTACAGCAATACGGAATCAGATGATGATGACGACTTTGGCGGAGGCGGTGGCGTTGCAGCCGATCCCGAATTATTTGCTGCTCTTAAAGACCTGAGAAAAAAAATAGCACGGCAGAAAAATGTTCCGCCCTTCGTGGTTTTCCAGGACCCGTCACTGGAAGAAATGGCCATTCAGTATCCGGTAACCATGGATGAGCTTAGGAATATTACCGGAGTGGGGACAGGAAAAGCTTCCAAATTCGGGAAGCCCTTCATTGACCTGATTGGTAAATACGTTGAAGAAAATGAGATTGAGCGACCCATGGATTTGGTGGTGAAGTCAATCGTCAACAAGAGTGTGTTAAAAGTTTTTATTATCCAAAATATTGACCGGAAAATTTCTCTTGACGATATGGCCTCCGCAAAAGGAATTCCGCTTAAACAATTACTTGGCGAAATAGAAAGTATCGTTGGTTCCGGAACCCGTGTTGATATCAATTATTACATTAATGAGGTAATTGATGAGGACCGTCAGGAGGAGGTGTTTACCTATTTTAAATCAGCCGAATCCGATTCAGCCGAACGGGCATTAATGACATTGGGTGAAAATGACTATTCCCTTGAGGACATTCGCCTGATGAGGATTAAATTCATGTCAGAACTGGGGAATTAAGTTTTCTTTATTTGCAATAAACCCTGCCAGAAGGTCATTCAGATACCTCGTCGTACAACCTAAGTATCTGAATCAGCGGGATTTGATACAGTTCAGGAGTCGCTTATGCATGGACACCACACCGGAGGTTTATGAGATTTTCATGAACGTCATCTTTTTTTATTTCAATCACAGTTCCTAATTTTGTGTTCAGTTTCCAACTTAATCAATGACGCTATGAAAGTAACAGTTGTAGGTGCCGGTAATGTGGGTGCAACCTGTGCAGATGTGATCGCACAAAAAGACATTGTTCATGAAGTCGTTCTTCTGGATATTAAAGAAGGTATCGCGGAAGGAAAATCACTGGATGTGTGGCAAACCTCTCCGATCAATCATTATGATACCCGGATGACAGGTTCAACCAATGATTATTCCAAAACCGCCGGGTCTGACGTTGTGGTTATTACTTCAGGATTACCCAGAAAACCCGGAATGAGCCGCGATGATCTGATAGCCACTAATGCAGGTATCGTAAAAGCTGTAACGGAGAATGTTATTAAGCATTCGCCCAATGCGATTATCATTGTTGTTTCCAATCCGCTTGATGTGATGACCTATTGTGCTTTTCTGACAGCAAAGGTGGATTCTTCACGGGTATTTGGTATGGCAGGTATCCTTGATACGGCCCGCTACAGGGCTTTTCTTGCAGAGGCATTGAATGTTTCGCCGAAAGATATCCAGGCAGTATTGATGGGAGGACACGGTGATACCATGGTTCCTCTTCCCAGATATACCACCGTTTCGGGCATACCGGTTACAGAATTGATAAGCAGGGAAAAACTGGATGCAATCGTGGACCGTACTAAAAAAGGCGGTGGCGAGTTGGTTAACCTCATGGGGACTTCTGCCTGGTATGCTCCGGGTGCGGCAGCAGCCCAGATGGTGGAAGCCGTAGTCAAGGATCAAAAGAGGATATTCCCCTGCTGTGCATGGCTGCAGGGTCAGTATGGATTAAAGGATATCTATCTTGGAGTACCGGTGAAACTCGGACGAAAGGGTATCGAAGAAATCATTGAACTCAAACTGAATCAGGAGGAAAAAGCCCTTCTTTCTTCTTCGGCAAAAGCTGTCAAAGAAGTAATGGAAGTGCTTGACAATATGAACGTCCAGACCGTAGTAAAATAATTCATAACCCATGATTTAATAAGCATCCTCGCCGGATGCTTTTTTTTTCTATGTTATCCGTTTCAATTCGCCTTCCCCTGTACCTTCGACCCATTGAAGAGCAGGGCTGGCATCCAACCATCAAATGCCGGATAAACGGAAAGCCGTGTGTTCTCCTCGTGGATACCGGAGCCTCACGTACCGTCTTTGATCAGGAGCGGATCCGGCTTTATATAGGAAGCCAGAAAACCGATAAACATGAAAAGGTTTCCTCCGGACTTGGAACAAATTCCATGCTGACAGAAACAACCGTTTTGAATAAATTTAAACTCGGCACCCTGCTTCTCGAAAAATATTCAGCCGTTATTCTGGATCTTTCCCATGTCAATATGACCTATAGGGAAATGGGACTTCCGCCCATTGACGGGGTCCTGGGTAGTGATGTGTTGTTCAGATACAAGGCCACACTTGACTATAAGAAAAAGGAACTGATACTTCGAAAAAAACAATTATAAAAAGACCCTTCGTATTTCAGGATCATTACGGCAATAGTCAGCCTTCCCAAATAACCGGTACCTGTTTTTTGAAAATTGCATATAAGCCCAGTCCGATAAACTTCGGGGAAATATGTGTATTATTTTTCCTGCCCATCTCGTTTTTTTTAAATGTGTCAGAATTAATTCCACAGCCTCTGCTCCTGAAAAGCTATTCCCATTATGTATCAATATCACGGAATCACGGGAAGCAGATTCCAGCCCGAATGCACTCAGAATCTTTTTCCCCTTATCACTTTGAATTCCTGCAATCCTGAAACATCTCTCAGAATCATGCCTGGCTACCATCTTTGCCAGGCGATTGCAAACAAGGCATTCGTCGTCAATCAGGATGATGGAAAAAATACATTTTCCCGATTCAATAGAACGCGTTTCTGATTCTGCATTTATCCTGGCGGATAGCAAAGCGTTAGGTGTAATCCGGCTTCCCCCGGCTCCCATATTCATTGCTTTAAGCATACGATTGCATGATGCAGGGCTGATGCAAATTCTGACCGGTCCGGATAACAACCTTCATATCCCGCAAGATTCATGAACGGTTCGTATTCTGCCCGGTAAGATTCCGATAAAAATTAGCATTCCACAAGACCGACCGCAAATCAGGTACCGCGGACTTTGTCGTCGTGCCTGCTTTGGACATATTCGTTGACCAAACGGTTTGTTTTATCATTCACTGACATACAAAGTGGTTTCACCCGTATTATTGACAAGGGTTTCTGAATTCAGGCGAATGGGCATGTATCCCCTGACCACCGAACCAAAATAATAATCGTATCCATGTGCATAGAGGAAATAATTTCCGGGGTAAAGTTTGACGAAACTGAGTTTCCCCTCATTATCCGCCTGCAGGCAGGTGTCATAAAGTGAAGTGTCATACCCGGGGAATTCCGTTGCGTTCCGTTTCAGATACACCGGAATATAGGGGACTCCCCAGGAATGATGCATAACCTGAATATTCAGCCTGATACTTCCTGCTATAACGCTTTGTCCGTCTTTATTCAGGTTGTTCTCTTTCCTGCAATCCGTTACAAGCAGGGTTAGTAGTAAACCAAGCATTGGATAAAATAAATTTTTCATTACGCGGATTTAACTGAAAACCATAAAATCCCGGGAATTAAACAACACCATATATACCGGTGATTGAACCTGGCACTCAGAATGGATTCAATGTCATATTGGGTAATCAATATAAAGTTACATATAAATTTATTCTGATAAAAATTCACCACATCCATTTCTGATACCCTGTTCCATCCCAGGCTTGAATATACAGGAGTCAAATTTTCGTACTGAATGGTATTTGAAGGCCAAAGGAAATCAAGCGACCCGTTCCGTTTATACCTGCTTCTTTAAGTCTGCTCAGGTTGTTAAAGAAAATTTTATTAAAAATATTGGATGCGTTGATGAATATGGTGCCTTTTTTCCCATGGATCTTGAATTCTGTTCCGGATTTTACCCCAAACAGGGTATATCCTGCGGTTGTAGTTTCAAAGAGATCAACACGGTTTTGTCGAAAATTAGTTTCAGCAATTAAACTGATAAAACTGTTCTGAAAGTAACCTTTATTCTTTCCATTCAGGAGGTACTTAAGCTCATTAACCATTTTAAAAGGTGGTATAAATGGTAGCGGCATTCTCAGATCAGCATTTTGTGCATACACATAGGAAACGCTGTTCTCAAAATGTAATCTCTTTACGGGATGAAAATCTGAACTAAATTCACCTCCGGTAAGTACAGACAATCCCTGAACATACGTGAACAATGGATAATTTTTTCCGTCAAATTGGATTTGTGATTGGTTCAGATTTCTGTAGTAAATATAATTGTCAATACGATTATAAAATAAATCCAATGTTAAACTGAGGTTATCGTGGTCATATCCTGCACCGGCGTCGAATTGAAGGCTTGTTTCTGGCAGGAGGCCCGGATTTCCCAGTTCATAACGGAAGGTTCCCTCGTGTACTCCGTTTGATGCGAGTTCCGAAATATTAGGCGCCCTAAAACCTCTGCCCGCATTTGCCTTCAAATTAATCCGGTCATTTAATTGTATGGTAAATCCCATAGAACCAGAAACCGCATAATATCTGGGATGTATCGCCCTGAATAGTCTTGTGCCTGCATCCCATTTTTCCTTTCCTTCAATTTGCCTTGTATCAATCCGGACTCCTGCATTTATCGTTGTTTTCTTCCAGGATTTATTGAAAGTGCCGAAAACACCTGCATCATTCATCAAATAATCCGGAATGAGAAATTCTATACCCAGGTTTTTGTTATC
>JADZBN010000110.1 GCA_020852075.1 Bacteroidia bacterium | reverse complement strand
GGTGTCCGTATAAGAAATTTTGGAACCTATGTTTGAAATATTGGCACCGATACCGAGAATTCCGTCTTTTTTACCCAAGTCAACACTTTTGCGGTAATATCCCGAGAGATCCGCAGCTACTGAGGTTCCGGCATGGGTCTGAATGGTATTGTTTTGAATCGCAATGCCGCCGGTCAGATTGGAATAAATATACCGGAGGGCAAGACCCGCAGAAAAATCTTCTCCCAGTTTGCGTGAATATGCCACATCGAAAGCCCATTCATTGGGATTAAATGACCCTGTCTTTTCTGCATTGTCATTGGTGAAGTCAATATTTCCCAGTGAGAAATAGCGCAGGGATGCCCCGATGGCCTGGTCGTTTTTCAGCTTTTTATAACCGGAGATATAAGCCAGGTTGATGTCATTTACCAACGCACGGAGCCATGGTGTGTAGGAAACGGAAAATCCGAACTTTTGTTCAGCAAATGCCATTTTTGCCGGATTCCAATGTATGGAATTAGGATCAGGAGATGTTGCAACCCCGTAATCGCCCATGCCTCCGGCCCTGGAATCAGGAGCAATTTGCAGGAATGGAACAGCGGTGGTAATGGTGTTGATTTGCCCGAGTATTTCGTCCTTCGTGATTTGTCCGTTGACCAATCCGGCACTGAATAAGGCAATAAGGGCTAAAGTTGCGTTTTTGTTGTAAAAACTCATTTTTTGTGTTTAAAAGGGATGGCAAATATACGTGATTCCATAAAGAAGGTTAGGCTTATCGAAGAATGACCAATTTTTCGAATTTATCAGCATAAGAACCATCCGAAGCACGGACTTTTAACTTATAAATGTAAACGCCCCTGCCAATTTTGTCCCCATAATCATCCAGTCCGTCCCATTCCAGGTCGTCTGAACGGTAGCCTGTCGAAAATATTTTACCCGAAATGGTTTTTACCAGTTTTCCTGAAACGGTAAACACCTGAACCTGTACATCCAGATTGGAGTAGGGCCGGTTGTGTTCAAACATAAACGTAGTATGTGTAGTGAAGGGGTTCGGGTAATTAAGTACATGATCCAATGCAAGGTCTGCTGTTTCGGCAACAACAAAGTCTGTGGTAGCCTCGCCGGAATTATTATAAACGTCCCAGACTTTGAATGAAGCAGTGTGAGGCCCGGCTGCAAGATCCTTTAACGGATAATGTACCTTACCGTCCTGATAACTGTTGAGGTCGTTTTCAAAATAATTGTTGAGTACAAAAATCTTGTTGTTGTTGTCCAGTTCAGCCGTCATGTCGTGACCGATTCCCGTTCCTACCGTATTGATGCCGCTGGAGTCTGAAATCACGGCGTATAAAACAGGGTTGGGATCCGTAATTCCCCCGCGTACAAATTTTTCATCATTGATGTACAGTTTTACCATGGGTCCGCTCCGGTCCTCGCTTGCATTCTGGTTAAACCCACCCACAACTACCTGATTATAATAACCCGAAGCATCTGTGGCACCGTTCTGGGCATAGTAACTCAGTTTACCCAGGCCATAGGCAAACTGTATATCCTTTGGAACAACAAAGGAGAAGGAGAATTCACCGTTGGTAACACTCACCTTTCCACGATAGATTACATTTTTCTGAAGATTAAAAGGAGCAGCAAAACTCGGGTCATTGGTTACAAACCGGTCATTTCCCAGGGTATAATAGGTAACAAATTTATCAAAGACCGTGGGATTCAGGATTCCGTTAAAGGAGGATAGTCTGTTCCCGCCTGCATCCTGAATTTCACCGGTAACCGTGATCTTGCTCAATGCTTTCAATGTATCAGTCGGTGAAGAGACGGATACACCATTGATGGAATTGGTCCTGACTGTAAATTTCGGATAAGAGAGCGTCAGTGCAGGGTCACCAATCAGCAGGAAATTCCGGACGTACTGATCGGAGTACACATCAATTTTTGTCTGCTCAAATATTTCTCCAATGGTTGGCATCCTGTTGTCCAGGGGTGAGAAGATATGAGTAAAAAACCGCTGGCAAAGGTTGTAGTTGGAACTGGAAAAGGCGAGTCGGGATGTGGTGAACAGGCAAATGCCACCGCCGCGGGGATTCAGAAATACCAGTTCTCCCGCAGAGGTTCTGCCGGGATCGTCCACCCGGGTAAATTCACAGGTTGCAGTCAGAAACGCAGGCATGGCGTTCCAGTTACTCCAGCCGTTGATGTCTGAAACCTCGAGGATTCTTTCATGGGCCCAGCCGACCTCTCCTCCATGACCGATATACGTCATCAGCAATGTTCCCCGTTGCACTTTGTCAACGATTGCCTGCCTGGCATCAGGATACCGTTGTCCTCCGGGAGTGGTTTCCTGGTTGTAGGCATCCAGGTAAATCTTGTCCACATTGTATAACGGAAATCCATTATTCACCCTGTTGGCAAGAGTATCCGCCTGTTTGAAATGCGTATTGCTGTCCTGGTCATCACCTACAAATGTTACAGAGTTTCTCCAGTCGCCAAGGACAGAGGGTGCACTGACCTGGCCGCTAAGGTCACCGCCGCCATAATGAATGATCTTATCCACCATCTGAGAGGCCTCGGTGGTGGATTTCACGGGAATCCGGCCGACACTAAGGTCAACAATTTCACTGTTGGTCCAATTACCTTCCGAATCATCCAGCAGCCCGAAATAATCATCCGACATATAGGTCTGGGTCTGGTTCAGAGAACCCGGACTCTGGTACGACACAACCATATTTGTATTCCCGGAAATACGGTATTTGTTGTCGTAGGAAGCGTCACCCATAATGCACAGGTACCGTGGCAATTCGGCAGGCGAGGTGGCACGGTCGTAAAACATTTTCATAAAATCACGGATGGCCGAAACGTCCTGTGAACCTGATGAAAATTCATTATACACCTGCGTGGTGGTAACCACATGGGTAGAAAAGCCATCATGGTTTTTGTGAAAGTCGGCCAAACGGTTGGCATCGGCGAGGAAATAGGGGTTTGTTACAATGATCAGGCTTGCATTGGAAAGTCCGTGCAGGTTCTGGTTTTCAACGGGACCTGAAATAACAGGAGTATAATAGGAATTTCCGTTGAAGACCGTGAACGTCCTGAGAATGCCTGTTTCAACAGTGAAGGTTAACTCATTGCTGTTTAACTGGCTGTTTTGAATCAATGGATTCAGGGGATCTGTGATATCCCATACGATATTCCCTGAATTGGCATTATTTATTCTGAACTGGCTGATATTTCCCGTGCCCGCCGAACGGGAATCCCTGAATTCAATCTGCGGGGCGGAACCGCTCAGATCAAGAAAACGCCTTGTGTTGATTTCAATATACTTGAGCCATGCCGTGGCATTAGGATCAGTGGATGCAAGTGTAACAGCGATGTTTATTCCTGAAGTTCCAGGTTGAAAGACTTTGGAAAATACCACCGGTACCGCATAATTATCCTGAGGAGAGGTGCCTACATCATAGAATGACTGGCTTCCCAGAGAATTTCCATTGCAGGTAAAAGAAAGGTTATTCGAATTGTGATTGTTGCTGAATGTGGCTCGGCCAATCAAATTTAAAACGATTCTGGTGGTATCGGCAGGAACCAGATTGGGAAAAATAAAATTAAATGTCCGGCTGGTGTTCAGAAGGTCAATGCTTTCACCATACCATTCCCTGCCGCTTTTCAACAGATTGGTCTGATCCAGTTCGTGGGTCTGGTAATCATCGTACGAATTGACATTGAAATTCGGTGTAAGTGCGGATGAATTTCTTGTCTGAATTCTTTTTCCTGTGCCATGGTCTGCAGTAATGAAATAATAGGTTGTATCAGCATACAGGTTATTCTGATGGGAATAAATTCCGGGTGTTCCGGAATAGGTCCATTGTACCTGACCGGTTCCGTAAAATAAAATGTAGTCGGAAGGATCAAATATGCCGTCATTTTCGCCATTCACAATGATGGAGTTCTCCTGAAGATCATCGAAACGGGGCGTTGAATTTGCCTGAGGCAGCATTCCTCCTCCATTGCCATACAGCCGGATGTTTCTCGGGTCGGTATTGTCAACATCAAATCCGGCGTTCTTCAATTGCTGATAGGTGATTTTGTAAACTCCGTTTTGAACAATGCCAATTCGGTAAAACACACCATTGGCTAATACGCTTTCCGCGGCATGAATTCTTGCAGAAGATCTCTCCGCAACACCGGATGCGGTATAGGAAAGGTCAAAGGAAACCAGTTTTTCATACCCGTTGATTTTGCTTTTACGTACGGTAACCACAGACAGGCAGGCAAAGGGCTTCTTTTTTCTCCATACCACAGTGCCTGAAAGATCAAAATCGTTGGAAACGCGGTCCGGATACTGTATTTGCCCGGGATGATTCAGGGGCGCCGTCACCACATTGCTGATTACAGGAATAATTTTTCCGGCTGCAGCAGGCAATTCTATGGTTTTCACAAATACCGGAAGGAATTCCCCGTTGAATACTGCACCCTTAAAATTCAGTGCAGGGGATATGGATTCTGATGACTGAGCCGGAGTGGCTTCATCCTGCCATTCGATTCTGACCGATTCTGATTTTTGGGCAGTGATTCTGGAATGTGAAACATGTGCAAAAAACAAAATGAGAATCAGGAATACTGACCTTATTTTCATGGTTAGGCAGGTTAAAGGGCAGGAGATGAAAGGATGATGCGGCGTTAACGCATACCGATACAAATTATTGCCCTGCAAATTTATTGAATCTGAACAAAATCCCTCAATTTTTGGAAAGAACACACATCTCTTAATAATTTCAGGCAGGAGTTCAGGGTGTCACGGGAAACGGTAAATCAGAGAGGCAATTCACAATTTGTGATACTCCAAAGACAGATTTTCCGGGTGAATTCCTGCCTGCTTACCGGTTCTCATTTGATTTACAGGGCATAATTTCAGGGCGGCACTTGCACAACTCATAGCGAGCCTTTATTTTCTTACTTTTAACAGGATTTTTCTTTTTAAGATTGGAAAATTCATTAAAATTGTGGGCAATTCTTACACTTTTCATTCCATGTGCCAAAGAAGTGATAGCAGGGCTCCGAAACTATGTATATTAACCGGCGTAAGAAGTATTTCCCAGAAGTGACACACATGTACATCCTCAGGCGGCTCATGCTGATTGTATTGCTGGCAGCGTCATCAGACGCTTTTTGCCAGGATCCTGAGTTTACTCAGTTTTATGCCAATCCCTTGTACCTGAATCCTGCCTTCGCAGGAACGGCAAGGTGCCCGCGGGTATCCATTAATTACCGGGATCAATGGCCGGCACTTACCGGAACATTCGTTACCTATTCCGCATCCTCTGACCAGCATGTGGAGGCACTTGGCGGTGGCCTGGGACTGCTTGTGTTAAACGACAATGCGGGCGAAGGAACCATAAAGACCACCAATATCAGTGGCATGTACTCCTACCAGTTGAATGTGACCCGGGAATTTTCAGTAAAGTTTGGATTGCAGGGATCGTATTTTCAAAAATCCGTTGACTGGGATAAACTGACCTTTGGTGACATGATTGATCCGCGGTATGGGTACATCTACGAAACCCAGGAGGTGAGGCCGAATACAAACAAAAGCTTTTGGGATTTCTCAGCCGGCATCCTGGGCTACAGCAACAATATCTACGGAGGTGTGGCGGTGAATCATCTCACCGAGCCGGAAGAGTATTATATCACAGCAGCCCCGGGCAGTAAACTCCCAATGAAAATAACCGCCCACATCGGTGCAGTTCTTCCAATTGCCGGAAACAGGGACGGAACCACCTATATTTCTCCGAACTTTCTCTATCAGAAACAACGTGATTTTGAACAATACAATATCGGCTTATACGTGGCTAAGGCGCCGCTCGTAGGAGGACTATGGTACCGTGGCAGTGATTCCTTTATTGCATTGATCGGGTTGCAACAGGGTATGTTCAAATTCGGTTACAGTTACGATATTACCGTATCAAAACTTGCCAAGGCAAGTGCTGGTTCGCATGAACTGTCCGTAGGGCTTCAGTTTCCCTGTCATCCTAAGAAGAAAAGATTCAGGACAATCAAATGTCCTTCATTTTAGAAAATTCAAATAAAATAAATACATTTGGCGTTCGTTTAAACGCCTAAATAACAACCTCCTAAATGAAAAGAATCATTTGGAATAGTTTTGGTCTTGCTGCCATACTGTTGTTTGCCTCCTGCGGCAAGGAAAAATCAGCGGTTACCGGATGGAATTACAACGATCCGAAAAATGGCGGCTTTGAAGTCGTGCCCTATGATGAACAGGAAACCGGTCCCGGCCTTGTGCTGGTTGAAGGCGGTACCTTTAGTATGGGACGCACGGAACAGGATATTACCCAGGACTGGAATAACATCCCAAGACGGGTTACGGTCAGTTCATTTTATATGGACGAAACCGAGGTAGCCAATGTCCATTACCTGGAATACCTTTACTGGCTTTCACGGGTATTCGGAGCCGATTACCCCGAGGTATATACCAAGGCGCTTCCAGACACCCTTGTCTGGAGAGACAAACTGGCTTATAATGAGCCATTTGTTGAATTGTACCTGCGTCATCCTGCCTATCAGCAGTATCCTGTAGTGGGCGTTAACTGGCTTCAGGCCAATGACTTCTGTAAATGGAGAACCGACCGTGTCAATGAGCAAATTCTGATCCGTGAAGGCATTCTTCGAATCAACCCAAACCAGATCAACGAAGACAATTTTAATACGGATGCCTATCTCGCGGGTCAATACGAGGGTCTCGTAAAAAGTGACCTTATTGACCTGAACCCAAGTTCCGGTACAAATGGAACCCGAAAAGTACGCATGGAGGATGGAATTCTTTTGCCCAAATACCGTCTGCCCTCAGAAGCAGAATGGGAATATGCCGCTCTCTCACAGATTGGAAATACCATTTATGAAAGAGTGACCGACCGGAGGGAATATCCCTGGAACGGCCACATCGTCCGGAATAAGGAGGAAAAATACAAAGGTCAGATGATGGCCAACTTCAAACGGGGACGCGGTGATAATATGGGTACAGCAGGGTTCCTGAATGATAATGCGGATATCCCGGCTCCGGTTCATTCCTACTGGCCGAATGATTACGGTCTGTACAATATGGCAGGGAATGTCAACGAATGGGTAATGGATGTGTACCGTCCGCTTACGCCGGAAGATGAAAATGATTTCAATCCATACCGGGGAAACGTTTTTACCACACAGCAGCGTGATGAAGAAGGTCAGATTATGGAAAAAGATTCTTTGGGCAGGATACCCATGCGGGACGTGACGCCGGAAGAAAATGTTGACCGGAGAAATTACACGATTGCCGATAACATCAACTTTCTGGATGGTGATGAAGCCGAATACATCAAATATGATTATGGTGTCACCAGTCTGATCAATGACAAGGCGAGAGTTTACAAAGGCGGATCCTGGAAAGATCGCGCGTACTGGATGTCGCCAGGAGCTCGGAGATTTATGGATGAGAAGCAGAGAACCGATGACCTGGGCTTCCGTTGTGCAATGACCCGTGTGGGTAGTCCGGAAGGCTTAGGATCAAAACCCAGAACAAAAATTAAAAACTAACGGAATGATAACCCTGGCAGTTCACCGCCGGGGTTTTTCATTTTAGCACGCATTGAACAGGTTCCCGGCTTTTGTTTTTTATAACAGTTGCAGGAGCAGGGAAAGATATGATTTCACATCGGCGCTCATTCTTGCACCGCTGAAGTTTTATGGCCCCTTCTGATCAGGTAAAATACAGGTATTCCCATAAGGATTATAATGAGCCCGTACAGGCAATAGGATCGTTGATATATGAACATGTCCAGGGCAACAAGCGCGGCAAGTAAAATGTACACAGCAGGCAGCACCGGATACCCCAGGGCTTTATAGGGACTTTCCATTTCAGGTCTTTTTATCCGGAGTACGAACAGTCCTGAAATGGTGAGAACATAAAACAGCATTACTGCAAACATGATGTAATTGAGCAGGTCGCCATAGGTACCGGAAAAGCACAACAGACAGGACCAGATACACTGCATGGCAAGAGAATTTGCAGGAACCTGGTTTTTATTCAACACCCCCGCCTTCCGGAAAAAGCATCCGTCTTTCGCCATGGCATAATAAACCCGTGCTGCGGTCAGGATCAATCCATTGAGGCATCCAAATGTTGATACCATGATCATAGCAGCCATGAAAAGTTTTCCGCTGCCTCCCAGTACATTTTCCATCAGCAGTGTGGCTACCCTGTCATTTTCTGCGGATTGTATTTTTTCTATGGGTAATACATACAGGTAGGTAAAGTTGGCAAGCAGGTATAGTACCATTACAATGCCCGTTCCCATAAGCAATGACAAGGGCAGGTTTCTCTGCGGACGGTTCACTTCACCGGCAGTATAGGTGATATTGTTCCAGGCATCGGCCGAAAATAACGAGCCGGTCATGGCAGCTCCGAAAATTCCTATGGTAGTCCAGGAGATTACGTCCGGAAATGCCGGACTGAAATTGGCCATGGTGCCGTGACCCTTCATCCCGAAATATATTCCCAGAACAATCAGCAACAGGAGAGAGGCCACCTTGGTTACGGTAAAAATATTCTGAAGAAATGCGCCGGCTTTCACTTCCCGGAAATTGTACAGGCTCAGGATGATAATTACCGAGATGGCAAGCAGTTGCTGGGTATTGATATGAAAACTGCCCAACCCAGGCACATACCTGTCTGGTGCAATTGCAGGGAAAAATACTCCGGTGAACTTTGCAAAAGCCACTGCCACTGCGGCAATGGTACCTGTCTGAATCACGGAAAACAAGCTCCACCCATACAGGAACCCAAATAAGGGGCCATAAGCTTCTTTCAGGTAAATGTACTGGCCACCGGCCCTGGGCATGGAAGCTGCAAGCTCTCCATAACTGAGCGCTCCCAATATGGTTATCAAGGCCGTTACACCCCAGGCCATCATCAGCATTCCGGGGGTATGAACCTGACGCGCAATTTCCGCTGATACAATAAATATTCCCGAGCCGATCATTGAGCCGGTAATAATGGCAGTGGAATCAAACAGAGAAAGTTTCTTGACGGTTGACATGAAAAGGAGGTTCCTGATTAACACGTTAAAACTAAATTCTGTACCGGAACAAATACGCGGGTCTGGAAAAACTTTTCAACGCTCCTCCCCAAACCGGACTCTGCATTATTCATGGCAATGACTATTTTTGTGCGCCATGACCCGGTTTGAACTTGCGGAAAATATTTACAAAAAAGGCTCCTGCCTTTGTATAGGACTTGATACGGATATCCGTAAAATCCCAACCCATTTGCTGGAATATGAAGATCCGGTATTGGAATTTAACAGGCGGATCATTGAAGCAACTCATGAATATTGTGTGGCCTATAAACCCAATCTGGCATTTTATGAAGCGGGCGGTCCGGCTGGTTTGATCAGCCTTGAAAAAACGATACACCATATTCCTCCGGATATTTTCACCATTGCAGATGCCAAACGTGGCGATATAGGTAATACATCTGAAATGTATGCCAGGGCATTTTTTGATCACTACCGGTTTGATGCGGTTACCGTGTCGCCCTATATGGGAAAGGATTCCGTAAGCCCCTTCCTGAGGGAGGGGAAATGGGTGATTCTGCTTGTACTCACCAGCAACACGGGTTCCATGGATTTTCAGTTTACAGACATCCATTCGCAAACTACCCATGAAAATAAATTGTATGAACAGGTGCTACATAAGTCCATGAACTGGTCCGGTCCCGACGGATTGATGTTTGTCGCCGGAGCCACCCATCCGGAGTTACTGAAGAGTATCAGGATGAAAGCACCCGATCATTTTTTTCTTGTTCCGGGAATTGGAGCACAGGGCGGTGACATGGAGGCCGTGATGCGTGCAGGTATGAACAGGCAATGCGGTTTACTGATTAATTCATCCCGCCAAATCCTGTATGCATCATCCGGTGAAGATTTTGCTGATAAAGCCCGGGAAACTGCAAAATCCCTGCGGGATCAGATGAGTAACCATTTAAAATCCATCATTCATTAATCATTTTCGGGGAGATCAGGCATTACCTTTCCTGAAATCCTGAAATGATGAATGAAAATTTCCTGCAGTACCTCTGGCAATTCAGGTTGTTTTACAAAGACGGCTTATCTACCACAGAGGGGAAGTCATTACAGGTCATCAGGGCCGGAATTCCCAACCAGCATGCAGGCCCCGATTTCTTTGACGCACGCCTGATAATAGACGGGACGGCCTGGGCGGGAAATGTGGAGATCCATATCCGTGCATCCGACTGGCAGCACCACAGGCACCATCTTGACAGTACCTATAATAATTGCATCCTGCATGTGGTGTACGAGGCTGATTCCATCACCATTGCACAGGACGGATCGCTGATTCCTGCCTTTGAAATAAAAAATAAATTTCCGGCATATCTGTGGAATAACTATCTGGCACTTCTGGGTACCAAAGGATGGGTTTCCTGCCAGCACCGGTTGCGTGAAATTGAACCGGTTACCTGGACGCATTGGTTTGACCGCCTGGTAGTGGAAAGGCTGGAAAGCAAAGTGATCCGGATTCAGGAATCCCTGTCTGTTTTGAAGAATGACTGGCAGGAGGTATTTCATCAGTTTCTTATGAAAAATTTCGGCTTTCAGGTAAATGCGTTGCCTTTTGAAATGCTGTCAAGGGTATTGCCTTTCAGAATTCTCATCAGGCATCAGGACAGACCAGAACAGTTGGAGGCGCTTTTACTGGGCTGTTCAGGATTGCTCTCTTCATCGTATTCAGACAGCTATGTGACGGGGTTGTACCGGGAGTATTTGGCATTGTCAAGATTGTATTCACTCAAAAACCTCTCAGGAGAGTTGTGGAAATTTTTAAGACTGCGGCCCGGAAATTTTCCAACCATCCGGCTTGCACAGGTAGCCGATCTGTATCACCGGCATGATGATCTGTTCCGGTTGCTGATGGAAGACTGCAGCCTTCCGGATATGTTGAAAATCCTTGCAGCGCGCGCATCATCCTATTGGGATACACATTACATTCCCGGTAAGGAATCACCTGTCAGGCCTAAAATTCTTGGCAGCGATTCATCTGAAAATTTAATAATAAATACCGTAGTTCCTTTTCTGTTTGCCTGGGGAAAATGGAAGGATTCACCGGTACACTGCGACAGGGCCTTGCAGATTCTGGAAAGATTATCACCCGAAAACAATTACATTACAAGAGGCTGGGAGGCCGCAGGGGTCAAGGCTCAAAATGCACTGCAATCCCAGGCATTGTTACAATTGCGAAACGATCATTGCCTGGAGAAAAAATGCCTGAATTGCGGAATTGGCACCAGGTTGATTAACAGTTTACCATGAAAAAGAGGTGTGTTGGGAATTCTATCATTTTATTTATTTTTTTATTTTTACAAGAGATAAAAAATTATCCATGGCCTTCATCGGGTTTGTCAGAAATTATTTCGAAAGACAGGCATTTGGTGTGTGTACGAAACTGGGTGAGAAATTAGGAATGCGGAGTTCCGTGATCCGGTTGTTTTTTATTTATGCATCATTTCTCACCGTAGGCTCTCCGATTATCCTGTATATGATCCTTGCTTTCTGGTTGAAGATGAAAGATTATGTTCACAGCCGAAGAAGCACTGTATGGGATCTTTGACGATTGCGTACCTCCGGCCCGGCCAATCCTTCCTCAGGATATTTTTATTGCAGGTATTTTTTCTGGTTTTTGTGACTGGTATATACAGCCAGGAATGGGAGCCCTTAGGTCCAATCATGCAGCCTGAATTCCAGCGACTCAATGATTTTCCTTCACGGGTTGCCATGGGAACCGGCAGGGTATCCTGTGTAAGGTTTGAACCCGGACGGTGCAGATGGTTTGGGAAACCAAAACACGACAGGATTTTTACCGGAACGCCATACGGCGGGTTATGGGTTTCCGATGATGATGGAATGAATTGGAAACGTTTTGATAGCGGAGATCTGCCCAACTCCGGCATCTCAGATTATGTAACCGATCCCTCGGACAACACCGTTCGTTATCTGGTCACCGGCGATCCGGACTGCATACTGGACCCTAACCAGATTGCAATGGGCAGTGAAATGTGCTAGAGTCGCGGAATAATGAAATCTCCGGATGGGGGCAAAACATGGAAAGGGCCCATAGGTAACTGGTATGATGATTCAGGAAAACTGTTGAATGATTTCTGGAAATTTCCTTCCGGGAAGGTCGTAAGAAAACTGCTTGCTTTACAAGGCAGTGTAACAACTCTGCTTACCATTGTTTATTCATACAATAATTCTCCCAAAGGATTTGACGGATTTGTTTTCAGAAGTACCGATGGTGGCATGAATTGGACAATGACACTCCGTGTTGCGGACGGCTATCTCAAGGATCTGGAAAAAGAACCTGCGCGTCAGCAAACCGTGTACTCGTGCGGCCGGAGCCTGTTTAAATCCGAAGACGGCGGAATGACCTGGAAGAAAAATACGTTGGGCGGACTTCCGCCTGACAGTATGGTAGCCAGAATTGAACTTGCATTGACGGCTGCTTTTCCGGGCCGTTTGTATGCATTGGTGGTGCTGAAGAATGCAAAGTTTAGCGAATTGTATATCAGTAATGATCATGGGGAACATTTTGCAACATCAGCATCTGCACCTGCAAGCCCGGAATGGCGAACCGCTCTTGCCGCCAGTCCGGCAGATGCCAGCCTGATTTTCTTTTCTTCGGGGAATAAGGTTAACCGTTTTGTTTATGACGGAAATACATGGAAATACAAATATACAGGTGCAGGAGTTCATGATGATATC
This sequence comes from Bacteroidia bacterium, assembly GCA_020852075.1. GTDB lineage: Bacteria > Bacteroidota > Bacteroidia > AKYH767-A > 2013-40CM-41-45 > JADZBN01. The sequence continues at coordinate 14,500 of JADZBN010000110.1, read as the reverse complement.
CATGATCTCACCTTTGATCCGGAAGGCAAAAAAATATTTGCAAGTTCTGATGGTGGACTGTATGTATCGTCAGACAGCGGCTCCTCCTGGAATTTTTCAGGTGAGGGGATAAATTCAGCGGAATGCTGGAGTATAAGCATGACCCGGAGTGGTCCGCTGAAAATTATTTCAGGGCTTCAGGATTGCGGAACAATTATTTATTACGATACCTTATCCGGTGCAAATAAATGGAAAATCACGAGAGGCGGTGATGGCATGGCGGTTGCTTTTGACCCTAACGATACAAAGATTGTATATGCAAATGACGGGAATAACAACATTCTTTCCAGGTCGGATGACGGAGGCATTACCTGGTCGGGTAATTTGGCGGCATCGCGTGGTCATGCTGCTTACCTCAGACCCTTTTGTATTGATCCAAACCGCCCGGAAGTAATTTATTCCGGATACCATGATCTTTTCAGAAGTTATGACCGGGGGAAATCCTGGCAAAAGGCAGGAGACTTTTCCATTGCCAGTCCCTATGACTGGATGATAGACATCAGGGTGGCCCAGGGTGATTCAGAAAGGATGTATGTTGCATTTAACAATGCTGCCTGGAAAGAAAATCCAACCGGAAAATTATTCCGGACGGATAACGGAGGGGTTGACTGGAAAGATATTTCTGGAGGCCTTTTGGGTGCGGGCTATTCGCAAATTACCTGCATCGCAGTTAATCCCGAAAACAAGGATGACATTTCAATTGGGTTCAGGGGAGGTGGAAAGTTCAAAGCCATGCAGTCCATGTCGGGAGGACTTGGAAATAATCCCTGGAAGGATATTTCTGAAGGACTTGATGATGACGCGGATGTTAATTGCCTGATGTATGATCCGGTAAACAGTGGAAGAATTTTTGCAGGTACGCATATCGGAGTGTTTGTGCGTATGGCAAATCCGGGTAAATGGTCGGCGTATGGGAAAGGATTACCCCGCGTCATGGTGTCCGCCCTTGATATCCGGCCGAATCCGGGGATTCTGGTTGCAGGCACTCATGGCAATGGTGTTTGGAGGGTGCCGATCAAATAATAAATACATAAAGTTGTTGTTGAGAGGTATTAGTTTACAGGTAATGAGCATCAAATCATGAATCATTATTTTTACCACAAAAAGGTTCATCTGAGTCAGCAGGCTTCAATGTTTTTATAAATAGGAGGATAGCCGGGCAAATCCATCATGGAAAAAATAAACCTGCGAATTTATGTCTGAAGGACGGGGACGAGGCGGATACATTATCAGTATAAAAACCATTCATTATTTTTCCGGAAAAATTTTCACCATTTTGCAATCCTTTCAATCATAAAATAAAGCTATACTGGTAATACTATATGGCCCCTGTCAAAACCATACTTGTAACAGGCAGCAACGGATTGCTGGGGCAAAAAATTATTTATGCCCTGAGAAATCAGCCGGATATAAAATGTGTGAGCACATCCAGAGGGGAGAACCGGATGAAAATCCGGGACGGTTACCTGTATGAAAGCCTTGATATTACTTCCCCGGGCGAGGTGCGTAGAATATTCGACAAATACCATCCGGATGCCGTGATTCATACGGCAGCGCTAACCAATGTGGATGCGTGTGAAACAGAAAAAGATGAATCCTGGCGGTTAAATGTTCAATCTGTCGAAACCATTATTTCCGAATGCAGGAGAATGGAAAGTCACCTGGTTCAACTATCCACTGATTTTGTATTTAACGGGAATAACGGGCCCTACGTGGAAACAGATTCCACGGAGCCGCTAAGTTATTACGGAGAAACAAAACGTGCAGCCGAAAAACTTGTTGAAAGCAGCGGGCTTTCCTGGTCCATACTCCGTACCATCATAATTTACGGAGTGGTGGATGACAACACACGCTCCAATGTGGTATTGTGGACCATCAATTCACTCACTGCGGGTAAGAAGATTCGGGTAATTACCGATCAGTACAGGTCACCAACGCTTGCTGAAGACCTTGCGGATGCATGTATCGCTGCTGCCCGTAAAAGGGCGCAAGGGATCTTTCATGCTTCGGGAAGGGAATTGATGTGCATGATTGACATTGTACGGATTGTTGCGGATTATTTCAACCTTGATTCTTCCTGTATTCTGCCGGTTACTTCCGCCGAACTAAACCAGTCTGCACGACGTCCGCCGGTCACCGGTTTTATCCTTGAAAAAGCCGAACGGGAGCTTGGATACTCGCCACATTCCTTTCTGGAAGGACTGGAAATTGTGAGGAAACAGCTTTTATTGGTTGTCTGACTGAAAATCAATTCTTCTCTTGCGTGGATTGCCGGTTGCGGTCATGCAAAGAAGGAAAAAGATCTTTTCGCCCACATTTAGGGATTATTTTATTTTCAGCAGGCGGGAAAGGAGAGGGCTTCTGATCCTTTCATTTTTACTTCTGATTCAATGCATCGTACTTTGGTATCTTCATCACTGGCCGGTAGCGCCCGGAAGTCTAAATCAAAACGCACTGTCAGAAACCGTGTCTTACGATTCGGCTTTCATCAGTAGCGAACTGGAGACGGCGAAGGGTCTTTCTGTAACAGGTACTGCGAAGCCTGACCGGTTGTTTCCTTTCAATCCAAATTCTGCAGGAAAAGCCGAATGGATGGAACTTGGGTTGTCTGAACGGCAGGCAATGACTATAGTGAAATATGTTTCGCGCGGAGGAAGATTCCGGGTACGGAAAGATGTAAAAAAAATGTACGTCCTTTCAGAACCTGAGTATTCACGCCTTGAGCCTTATATCCTGCTTCCTGATTCCATCATACATAAACCTGTTTTTGAGAAATCCGGCCACCCTCGTACATGGATTGATCTCGCTTTTGCAGACACCCTGGAACTGGACAGGCTTCCCGGTATCGGATACGGATTTGCAAATAGAATCATCCGGTACCGGGAAAGACTTGGCGGATTTGTCTCCATTCAACAGGTCAGGGAAGTTTGGGGAATGACTGATTCACTTTTTGAAAGATTCCAGCCATTTGTATTTCTCTCTGACAGTACACCCATTCAAAAGACAGACATCAATGCATCCACTTTCGGGGTGTTATCGAAACATCCCTATATTGGCTACCGGCTTGCCCGCATCCTCGTGAATTACAGAGAGCAACACGGCGCATTTAAGGACGTTGATGCCATTCGGAATGTTCCTTTGGTTACTGATGAAATCTTCCGTAAACTTGCACCTTATATTGTTGTCTCTGACAGCAGTTTACACTGATTTTCATAATGTTATTAGAGCAGCGGCTCCTGAAATCTGTCAGGGATATACCGGATTTTCCAAAGGCAGGAATTCTTTTCAAAGACATTACCCCGGTTCTTCTGGACACGGTATTGTGCCATGATATTACAGAGGCAATCAGGGAGGCTTTTCGTACGGTTCGCGTGGACGGGATTATTGGAATTGAAAGCCGCGGTTTTTTTTTCGGAATGATGCTGTCTCAACGGTTCAACGTGCCGTTTATCCCTGTCCGGAAGAAGGGGAAACTCCCCTATAAAACCGTTTCCTATGAATATACCCTGGAATACGGAACTGCGATGGTAGAAATGCACCAGGATGTAATTGTTGAAGGAAATCATTACCTGGTACACGATGACCTGTTAGCCACGGGAGGTACAGCCGCTGCAGCGGCAGAGTTAATAGCTATGCAGCGGGGCAGGGTAGCTGGTTTTGCATTTCTTATAGGTCTTGATTTTCTGAACGGCGATAAGGTACTTCAGAAGTATTCTCAAAAAATAACATCACTCATTCATTACAATAACTAATCAAACTATGAATTTTTCACCAACTGAACAACAGGCTGTTGTTTCAGATTCTGTGAGGCAGTTTGCCGAATTGCATATCCGTCCTAACCTGATGAAGTGGGATGAAGAACAGGTATTTCCTGTGGACTTATTCCGGAAAATGGGAGAACAGGGTATGATGGGAATTCTCGTTCCTGCGGAATATGGCGGGTCCGGCCTTGGGTATTTTGAATATGTATCCTCCATTGTGGAAATTGCCAAGGTTTGTGGATCCATCGGGCTTTCCATGGCAGCACATAATTCGCTTTGTACAGGCCATATCCTGCAGTTCTGCAGTAAGGAACAAAAGGAGAAATATTTACCCTTGCTGGCTTCGGGCAAATGGATTGGAGCATGGGGACTTACCGAGGCCAATACGGGAAGCGACGCACTCCGTATGCGGTGTGTCGCAAAATCCGATGGAGATTACTGGGTGATCAATGGCAATAAAAACTGGATCACACATGGCATTTCGGGAGATGTGGCCGTCGTTCTTGCCCGGACCGGTGAATTGCTGGACTCAAGGGGTATCACCGCTTTCATTGTGGAGAAGGGTACGAAGGGATTCCGTTCAGGTAAAAAGGAAAATAAGCTGGGAATGCGGGCTTCAGAAACTGCTGAAATGATTTTTGAAGATTGCAGGGTACATAAAAGCCAGATCATCGGGAATGCCGGCGAAGGATTTATTCAGGCGATGAAGGTGCTCGATGGAGGCAGGATTTCCATCGCTGCCCTGGCCCTTGGAATCGCCACCGGAGCCTACGAAGCGGCATTGAAATATTCGAAAGAAAGAGAACAGTTTGGGAAGCCCATTTCAGATTTTCAGGGGATTGCTTTCAAACTGGCAGATATGGCTGTTAAGATCGAAGCCGCAAGCCTGTTGACCTTTCAGGCGGCTGCCCTGAAAAACAACGGACAGAAGTGTACAAAGGAAAGTGCTATGGCTAAATACTATACCTCGGAAGTCGCCGTCCAGGTATCCACCGATGCGGTTCAGGTTTTTGGAGGTTATGGATATACAAAAGACTTTCCGGTTGAGAAATTTTACAGGGATTCAAAACTCTGTACCATCGGGGAAGGAACCTCTGAAATCCAGAAAATCGTGATTTCTCGTGAGGTACTCAAGGCATAGGAGATGTTGTATTATACGTAATTTACTGATAATCATTATTTTATAAATAATTGGAAGAAATTTTCATGGCCGGGATAACTTTGAAAAAACATTTTTGATTTATTACCTTTGCCCACCCAAAAAGGAAAAACGCGAAAAATGATTATTGTTCCGATTAAAGAAAATGAGTCCATTGACAAGGCCCTGAAGAAATTCAAGAAAAAATTTGAAAGAACCGGAGTGGTGCGTGAATTAAGACGCCGGAAAACCTTCGAAAAGCCATCTGTTGCCCGGAGGCAGGAAATTATTCATGCCCGGTATGTGGACCAGCTCCGCCGCACCAATACGCTCTGACCGGTATTGATTCAGCCGGAATAATTCATTACCTTTACTGGAAACCTTCCGTGTGTTGGCTGGATTTCTGAATTGGTTAAGATAACAAGGGGAAAAAAACGCGATGCGTTAATTTTTCTCCTTTTTTATTTGGGTAAATGCAAGTACAAAGTTTTCTTCAATATATAAAGTTCGAGAAGCGTTTTTCACCTCATACGGTCCTTGCCTACGAGACCGATCTTGAACAGTTTTCATCATTCATGAAATCACTTTATGAGATGGATGAACCGGCTTCTTTTACACATTCCATGATCCGGTCCTGGATCGTGAAATTAATGGAAGACGGCAATACCCCGAGGACCATCAACCGGAAAATCACCACCCTGAAAACATTTTACAGATTTCTTCTGCGTCGCGGGAGTATCAGCAATAATCCGATGCTGAAAATCCAGTCCCCCAGGATGAATAAAAGGCTGCCTGTCTTTGTGGATTCCGGCAAGATGGATTTGCTGTTTACGAATTCAGATTTCGGAAATGACTGGGAGGGTTCCAGGGACCGGCTTATACTTGAGATTCTGTATGCAACCGGCATGAGGCTCGCCGAACTGATTGGAATTCGTGATACGGATATTGACCTGTATCAGTGTCAGGTAAAAGTTCTTGGGAAAAGAAACAAAGAACGCATCATTCCGTTTACGGATAAACTCAAGACTCTTATTAAGGATTATTTGCAGTTGAGGAATGAATGGTGTGAAGGATCTCCTGCCTTTTTTGTTACAGATAAGGGAAAGCCATTATACCCAAGGCTGGTACAAAGGATTGTCGGACGACGGCTTGGAGACGTTACAACACTACAGAAGCGAAGCCCTCATGTACTCAGACATACATTTGCCACTCACATGCTGAATAATGGTGCAGATATAAACAGTGTTAAAGAATTGCTGGGACATGCAAATCTGAGTGCGACACAGGTTTATACGCATAATACCATTGAAAAATTAAAAGAAGTTCACAAACAAGCCCATCCACGGGCATAAGTCCTGAAGGAGGAATCATCATGAAAATTACAGTGCAATCCATTCATTTTACTGCTGATCAGAAACTTGTCAGTTTTATACAGGATAAAGTGGATAAACTGGTTCAGTTTTATGATCATATAATCGGAGGTGAAGTCTTTCTGAAACTTGACAAATCGAGCGACAATAAGAATAAAATTGTCCAGATCCGTATTTCCATTCCAGGCAATGACATTCTTGCAAAAGAGCAATGCCGTACATTCGAGGAAGCAACAGACCTCTGTATGGAAACACTTAGCCGGCAAATAAAAAGGCATAAGGAAAAAGTAAGGGGTCTTTGACTTTATCTGTTGTAAGATTTAGGTATAATTAAGTTAACCGCAACCGGTTATTTTCGTAATCCCAATATATGGGTATGCTCCGCACCTTCAGTAATCTGTTACTTTTTCAGGTGTTTACCCTGATGCTGAAGGCACTTCCTGCACAAACACCGGGTATTGATGAAGTAGTGGATAAAAGGGTAGTCTCCTGGAAAGATACGCTAAGGCTTCACTTCCTAAGCGACAAGTCATTACATGACCAGGGCTGGGATACACTTGCCCAGACGCTGTTCTGGAAAGACGTTATCAATTTATCGGGTGATTCCTGTATTATTAATCAGGCTTCCTGCAGGAGGCCGTTGGAGCGGGTAAGCAGGGCCCTTTGGATGAACCAGACCGAACCGGAAAAGATCTGTTACAAGGACAGCCTTTCACGGGTTCACTGCCTGAGTCCGGATGATGAATTGTTTGTTACCACAGGTAAAGCAGAATTCTATGAAGTTAAAAAGGTGCTTGCCGATATCAGTAAAGCCATCAGTGTATTCGAATCTGAAAAATGTGATCCCTGGTATGCACAGACTATTCTCCTCATTGAAAGCCCGGGAAAGAAGAAAACAAAATCCAGCGTTGGCGCCAACGGACCATTTCAGTTGATGAGGAGCGTAGCCGTCAGGTATGGATTGCACGTGAATAAATACCGCGATGACCGTACCGACCTTGAGAAATCAGCGAGGGTAGCTGCACGGCTTATTAAGCGGAATTGTGTACCCCATATCATCGCGTATCTCAATGAGAGGGGAATAGCATTTGAGCAGACCGACCTGTGGTTCAGGCTGCTCGTGCTGCACGCCTACCATGCGGGGGCGGGAAATGTCCGTTGCGTAATCAATAGCCTGGCACCGCAGGAGGGAGGTGTGGCATTATTCAAAAAAATATGGCAAACATCCTGTGGTTCGTTCAAGAATGAATCTCAGAATTACTCGCAGATTGCCCTGGCTGCTCTGGTCAATTTTGATGAGCTGATCAACCGGGATGGTGATACACTGTTCCTGGTTTCCGGTGACCGGTTGTGGGCGAAATACAACAGGAAAGGTCATAAGCCCTGGGAAGTATATGGATACCTGGAAGAATGTCTGACTGCTTATGAAAATGATTTTATTGATGATATGCTTCCCTATGATCAGTTTATGATTAGGGTTAACAGGATTCGCAGGGAATTTACCTATCTGGCGAACCATATAGTAAATTCCCAAAAAGAAATTATCCTGAGAAAATACCCGGCCAGTGAGGAGCATCTTAGCTGGCTTTCTTCCGAGCTTTCCAGGAGACAACGCTATGAGGATGCCATCCGGATCCTTAAACTGAGCCTGGATTTATTTCCCGAATCTCCTGCTGTTTTTGACAGCCTTGCACGTGCCTACCGGCTGTCGGGAGACAGGAAGACTGCGGAGAAATATTCCTCCCGTTCTGCAGTAATGACAGCGGCTGCATTAAAAAAGAGCCAGGAATAAATTTTCAAACGCTGATGTTATTTTACTTTTGGTTCATTGCATGAAAGAATGAGCCGGAACCTGATAACATTCACCTTTTTTTTCCTGATTCTCCGATCCTCCACAGGGCAAAACCTGCTCTTTCAGGTAGGTGAGTCTTTTGAAGACACCATTTTGTCTCATTCCATTAATTCCCAAACGATAACTTCCGATTCGGGGAATCAGCACTTTTCCAGAACCGGAAACGGAGTGATGTATGGTTTCGGATATGAATGTGAATTTCCAGCAAGTGTGAAGGGGTTGAATACCGACCTGGTCTTTTCTGAAAAAATCCGTGTATCGGATAAAGGAGGCATGGCGTCCATAGTGCTGAATATTCTCAAGGGAGATTCTACGGTTGCCTGGCAGGAATTCCCGGTTGGAGACGGCCAGGATACATCCTTTTCATGGACAACATACAGCAGCAAATTCAGAATACCGGGTTCCATAACAGGACCCGGATACCGGATAAAATTATTTTTATGGAATAAACGTCCTGAAATTATTGTTGACATGGATGATTTTCAGTTGTCCTATTATTCCGTTAGTATGCCTGATTTCGGAATACCTGACGCGGCATGGATTTCATTGCCACCTTCAGGTTCCTATGAAACGGTTGCTGCAGGCAGAACTTTCAGCATCCTGCAGGAGAAAACGCATGGCGGCATACAGATCGTGTATCCTGATGGTACGAAAATTATGGATTCACTCTTCATTTATTATGACGGATATAAGCTTTTGGAATCCGATACGGAAAGGGTTTACGGAAGGATTGATGCATTTTCATCTGCCGTGCATGTATCCGGAAAGGACCTGTGGAATTTTTCCGGATCCGATTCCATCCTCTCAACGGAACTGGGATTTTATTCTCTTTCCGATCAGACAGGACTGGGAGTGGACATACACTGCACCCTGAATGATTCGCTGGAACTTCACCGGTTAAGCCTGGGATATTCCTTTGCCAATGATGTATCCCAATTCATATATGATAATGGCAGGACCACCGGTAAAATTCCGGGTGAAACCGCATGGCTGGGCAGGGGAGGAATTGTTGCCGGCTCCGGCAGTCATTACTGGTGGGTTTACAACCGGAGAAATGCCTCATCCATTCAATGCAATCCCATGAAAAGACGGGTAATGATTAATCTGGATGCCGCCTTTGATCATCCACTGCTGCACTGGCCTTATTCGGGGGACCGGGAAGGCTGGTTTGTGGACCGTTCCACAACACCTGCCGGAAAGGGAACCGTTTTTAAGGCTTCCGAAAAAATATTTGTATCGGATCCTTTCATGGAAGTACCCGGGATTATTCCTTTTCCGTCAGGATTTGAAGCGGCATTGATCTGGAATGAACATGCAGATTATACGGAAATGCCTACACAAAGAGCAATATACTTCGGTGCTGATTCCATTGAATCCGTTGCATCAGCAACAGGAGGATTTATCTTCCACCACATACCCGTAACAAAGAGTGTTTTTTATTCCAATCCCGACAAGGTTAACAATTCGGTAAAAGACCCTGCGATTCATAGTTATGCAGCAAGCATTACAGGAACCCGGGAATTTCCTGATTTTCTCAGGCAACTGAACGGAGCCGGTATTGAGATTTGCCTACATACGCCGGAACATTTTACATCCACACGTTCCAGGATGAATGAGGCACTCGCATATACCCAGAAAGCCTTCCAAAGTACAAGCTGGATTGACCATGGATATGACAACCATCCTGAAAGCAACCGTGAAGATCTCATGTGTGATGGACTGGATAATTCATCAACATGGTATTCCCTCGATTTGTGGAAGGAATACGGGATCAAATATATCTGGAACAGCTATTATGAAGACACCAACCTGTATAACCGGTTCCGGTTCAATTCCACGTTTCAGGTACCGTACCAGGGTTTTGGTCATTCCCTGCCTGAGCCGGTATTTTGGGAACATCCTTCACGCAGCGGAAATCTCATTCACTGGAGAACCACGGGTACGCTCGATCCTCCAGATGCTTCCCTATGGAATTATTATTTTGATGATTCGCGGCTGAACGATCTTGTTCATTCGGGATCCACCTGTATTATTCATTGCTATCCGGCCAGGGTGGATGCAACTACAGGTTTTTATAACAGGACGGGCATCCGTGTCAATATCAATGAAAACTTTGATCGTGTTCTCGGTAAGCTGGATGCTTACCGGAATGCGGGAAAGCTCTGGCTGACAACCATAAGGGAAGGAATATCTTACCGGTGTGCAACCGACAGTGTAGAAATACTACCCGGTAAGAGTGAAGAAGAATTCATTATAAAGAACCATTCGCATACTGATTTCAGCGGCCTTACCCTTATGACCATCTCACGTAGAATACTGGTGCAGGGGAGGCCCGTATCATCCAAAATCGTTGGAGATAAAACCCTGCATTGGTTTACACTGGATCATGGGGAGGAACTTATTATAAAATTAAGCCATTAATATTGCCTGAGTCTTGATGAAAGTAGCAGGAAGGATCTGGAAATATTTTAAGAAACTGGTACTTTGGTTTTTTATCCTGAGTATAGCCGGGGTAATTTTCTTCCGTTTTGTTCCCGTACCGATTACTCCTTTGATGGTTTTACGTTGTGCGAAACAGATTTTTCAGGGGAAACAACTCAGGCTCAAAAAAGACTGGACTCCGCTGGAAAAGATGAGTGCCGCGATGCCGCTGGCTGTAATAGCGGCAGAAGATCAGAAATTTGAAGACCATTTTGGATTTGACCTGGATGCCATTGAAAAAGCCAGGAAGTATAATGAAAGGCATAAAGGGAAAAGAATCAGGGGTGCAAGTACCATCAGTCAGCAGACTGCGAAGAATGTGTTTCTCTGGCCCGGAAGATCCTACATAAGGAAGGGATTTGAAGTGTATTTTACATTTCTCATTGAGGTGTTCTGGAGTAAAAGGAGGATCATGGAAGTGTATCTGAATGTTATTGAAACCGGAGACGGGATTTATGGGGTAGAAGCCGCAGCAGGAGAATATTTTCATAAAGAGGCCTCCCGGCTTACGGTGAGGGAGGCGTCGCTGATTGCCGCAGTACTTCCCAACCCCCTGAAATGGTCGCCCGCCCATCCCACAAATTATATTGAACGGAAGTCGCGAAGGATCATGTATTTTATGAGCCGCCTGCCTACAGAAGATTTTTCATTAAACCGGAAATAGCATATTGCCGGAAAAGAGCTTTGTAAATTGATTTCAGGATTTTACCATGCAGTTAGGGCGGCTTGTCAAAGGATTCAATTATTACTTGATTCATATTGTTCTTTCTTCCATCTTTGAAATTGGAAATCACACCGATTCCCCGGTACTATTTTTCCGTGACGCAGATTTGGTAAACCGTAGCGTTACTGAAACAATGCTGCATTAACGTGAAAATTCAAATCAGGAACGAGACGGCCCGCTTCGTCATTTTTTTTCTTGCTGTTCTGGTTTCACGGATTCCATTTCTGCCTGATGGTTTTGGACTGGACGGAGACTCCTGGGCAGTTGCCATTTCTGCCAGCCGTCTGCACGACCAGGGACTTTACGAGGTATCCAGATTACCCGGGTATCCGGTCCATGAATGGCTGGCATCGCTGGCCATCAGCGGAGGCGCATTTTATGAAAATCTCCTTACGGCTCTATTCAGTGCGATTGCATGCCTGTTCTTTGCTTTGACGCTTAAGATCCTCCTGTTCAGGTATGTTTTTCTTGCCGCATCTGCACTGGCAGCAGTTCCGGTTTTCTATATTCACAGTACGACAACCATTGACTATAATTTTGCCCTTGCCTTTGTAATGATTTCCCTGTTTTTTACGGTGAAGGACAAGTGCGTTTGGGCCGGTATATTTCTCGGGTTTGCCATTGGTTGCAGGATCACCTCCGGAGCTATGGTTGTACCGTTCTCCATTATGTTGTTGCAGGCCGACGGATTACGTGCAAACCTGATCAGGATATTGAAAATTACGGGACTGGCTGTTATTACCGGTGCGATGATTTATCTGCCCGTTTACCTTGAATACGGGTCCGCTTTTCTCACCTACTATGATGTACCGTACCCGCCAATACCCAAAGTACTCTATAAACTTTCCATAGAAACCTGGGGTACGGTGGGGCTCCTCGGACTTATTATTTCGGTCGGACTCTTATTTCTGCCCGACAGGATTACCCGGAAAAAGTTTTTATTTCCGCGAAGCGTGAATGAAAAATATGTTGTGGCCTGGCTCGTGGCGATTGACTTGTATATAATAGCATTTCTGAAACTTCCGATGGACTCGGGATATCTTATTCCCATTATCCCTTTCATCCTGCTTGTAATGGGGAAATACCTTTACACCCGCGCGTTTTCATTTTTGGCGATAAGCCTGATTGCTTCCCCTTTTGTATGTACTATTTCTCCGGCTGAACGACTGGATGCTGCAACACCTTCCGCGGCATCATTTGCTTTCAGGTCTTCGGGAGAAAATCTGGCATTTGATTTTTTAAAGGGACCGGTTTTGTCCTATAAGTCAAGAAGGCAAAACGGCATCAGGTTTTCAGAAAGGATACTCCAGTCCACAGATACAGTGGCACAATTGTCGGTACTGGTTTCAGGCCGCTGGTATAACGAATTGTATTACCTCAGCGGGGATCCGGACACCCTGGGCGTGGAACTTGAATCGTACCTGACCGAGGCGGCGGCGGTTCATTATTATGCCAAGGGGTACAGAATATATTATCTTCCAAAACAGGAATATTACAACAGAATAATGAAGGGGGTGGATCTGAGTGTGTATGGAGCGGTTCCTTACCTGGACGAAAAAAAATTCTGAGTCCTTACAGGCCGAAGGCAAATCCCAGCCGGATTATGGGATTCTGGTATGGCGAATACCTGGATTCATTGAGGTTGAACAATATCATCAGTTCTATAGCGGAACGGCTCCCCATCATTTGCCGGTATCCGCCACCGGCGAACAGGCTGCCTACATTGATTCTTGCATCGGGACGAAATGAATTATAAAAGTCGGGGACGTTGAGTACTTCATATTCCAGGTGGGCAAAAAGATTATCCAGTACCAGGTACCGTGTAAATACACTGCCGCCGTATTCATTCAGACTGTAATCTGCATAGGCATCCTTAAACCGGTAGTAGAGGTATTTTATCCCGATTCCTGTCATAAACCGTTCAGTTACCTTGTATCCGATAACGGGGGCGACTTCAACAAATGTTTCGGTGCCAAATTGAAGGCCAAGGTTACCGCCAACGAAGATCCTGTTCCAGAAGTCAGATTTAGGCTGGTAGGGTGTTGCGGGTGCAGGCGGAACATAATCCTGTGCAAATGCAGCCAGGGAAACGGTGAGGAAAACAATGGATGTAAAAACAATTTTTGGGGTTTTCATAGAGGATGGTAAAGATATCAGAATCTTTCCATATCAACCGGGTATGGTGTCAAAGGAAATTTTCATCTTTGGGTGAAAGGATGAATAAATAATTGTCTGTTATGAAAAATTACAATTGTGTTGTTACCGGAGCAAGTTCAGGGATCGGTTACGAGGTGGTTCTTTCCTTATTGCAGGAGGGGCATCAGGTATTTGCCGTTTCCCGAAATACAGGATTACTGGATGCATTGTTTACTGCATCAGGAAATAGTAAGCGGTTGCATTTGGTAGCCGGAGATCTTGGAAGCGAGGAGGGTTTGAAAAATATCACCGGGATTATAGCATCGGGAGTAAACTCTGTGGAAATACTCATCAACAATGCCGGATTGCTGATTCGTGGCACCTTCAACGCCCTGAGTTATGAAGACTGGGTCAGATCGTATTCCGTAAATGTATTTGGTGCTGCGGGTATGGTGCGTGAGTTGCTGCCGCTGCTGCGCAGGGGAAATCTGAGTGACAAAGAAGCCGAAGTGAAGTCCCACGTTGTGAACATCAGCAGCATGGGAGGGGTACAGGGGAGCAGGAAGTTTCCGGGGTTATCCGCATACAGCAGCAGCAAGGCGTCACTTGTGGGGCTGAGTGAGTGTCTGGCGGAGGAATTCGTTCAGGAGGGGATTTCGGTGAACTGTCTGGCCCTGGGGTCGGTTGAAACGGAAATGTTTCAACGGGCATTTCCGGGAATGAAGGCTGGTGCGACGGCGTCAGCAATGGGAAGATACGTTGCTGGTTTTGGCCTTGAGGGGTGGAAATTCTATAATGGGAAGGTCGTTGAGGTAAGTCGCAGCACCCCATAAATCAGTTTAAAAACGCAATTTTGCGGGTATTCGCATTATGGGAAAATGTTCAAAAATATTCCAATAATTCCCTTGTTCGGTGGCTGAAACTTTATACATTTGCATCCCCTTTCGAGACAGTTCTTTGCATATCGGGGGTTAATTCCGGGATAAATTCGAGGGTTTT
>JADZBN010000109.1 GCA_020852075.1 Bacteroidia bacterium | reverse complement strand
TGTTTCCAGCGACTGAGCAGTCCCAGAATTTGTTCCTGGCTAAGTCGTTTTTTCCTTACCTTGACTTTGCTTTTCATGGGCGTTTTTTTTGCAAAGAAAAGCAGTAGAACAATTGACTTGAGACGTACTTGGTCGGATGCTTACGGAATAGCGTACGCTTTCTTCTTCAGGAAGCGGGAATCGTATTTCTGCTATCATAGTTCTGCCATTCGCATGCTCCAAAAAGACTGAATCCATTTTTTTCTTTCCTTTGCACCAATCCCGTCATGAAAATGATTCACCCGGAGAACGTGATTCCCTTCAGCATGCAAAAAGTACCGTCTGTCATCCCCCGAAAGATCATTATTGCCATTGACGGCTACTCGTCCTGTGGGAAAAGTACCCTGGCAAAAGCCCTCGCCAGGGCGTTGGGATACAGGCATATTGATTCCGGAGCCATGTACAGGGCCGTTACACTTTTCGTACAGCAGCACGATATTACCATGGATCAACTCCATACCATGAGTGAAAATGAGCTGAACGGCATGCTGGATAATATACAGATCGGTTTTGAAATCAACCCAGCCACGGGCCTTTCCGAAATCGTAATGAACGGGCTTAACGTGGAAAAGAAAATCCGCGATCTAAAAGTCAGTGATATGGTCAGTCCGTTGAGCGCCATTCCCGGAATCCGCCACAGAATGGTGAAGCTTCAACAGCAATACGGTAAGCAAAAGGGTATTGTTATGGATGGAAGAGACATCGGCACCAGGGTGTTTCGGGATGCCGAGCTGAAAATTTTCATGACTGCCAGGAAGGAAGTAAGGGCCAAACGCCGCTTTGACGAACTGAATGCGAAAGGTTTTATGGTGAGCTTTGATGAGGTGATGAAGAATATTGAAGACCGGGACAGGACCGATACCACCCGCAAAGAAAGCCCCCTCGTCCAGGCACCCGATGCAATGGTACTCGACAATTCTGATATGACAGAACAGGAGCAGTTTGAATTCGCCCTGAGATGGGTTCGAAATTTAATGCCCGATAAATAATAATTCCGGAGCCCTCTTTTTCATTTTTTATTTTCCCTTGTTAAGGATCTGTTCAGGACCCTTGCAAAATCACAAATCAATATCCCCGGAAAATCATTTCAAAAAGTTAAGGCGGGAATGTGGATAACCCGCAGGATTTCTTCCTTCATCGCTTTTTTCAGTACCTTTACCGCCAACTCATGAAAGTTACCATAGATCCCCATTCCGGCTTTTGTTTCGGAGTTGTCTATGCCATCCAGACCGCCGAAGAGGAACTGGAACGAAGCGGAAAATTGTATTGCCTCGGAGATATTGTCCACAACAGTGTGGAAGTGGAACGGCTCCGGGCCAAAGGCCTTGAAGTCATTGATCACGCAACACTTGCCGGACTTCGCGATTGCAAAGTACTGATCCGTGCCCATGGGGAACCCCCCGAAACGTATCAGATCGCACTTAGTAATAATATTGAACTGATTGACGCCTCATGTCCGGTGGTTCTCAAACTGCAGAACCGTGTCCGGACCAGCTTTGATGAAGCCCTTGAAAACAACGGACAAGTGGTAATTTACGGCGAAGCCGGTCATGCTGAAGTGAATGGACTGGTGGGGCAAACCCTCGACAAAGCCATCATAGTAAAAACAGAGGCAGACCTGGATAAAATAGATTTCTCCCTGCCGGTTTACTTTTTCTCACAGACCACAAAGAGCAGTAAGGGATTTTATGAAATGCAGCGTATGATTGAAGAAAGGTCACAGGCGGCCCGAAACCGTGAAATCCAGGAAGAGTTTCTGAGTACCAACGATACCATTTGCCGGCAGGTATCCAACCGTGAACCACATCTGAAAAAATTTTCCGCGGACCATGATGTTGTCATTTTTGTAAGCGGGAAGAAAAGCTCTAACGGGAAGGCCCTCTTTGAAGTTTGCAGGAATACAAATCCGAATTCTTATTTTATTTCAGATGAAAACGAACTGCAGCCGGAGTGGTTTCTGGGCGTCCGGTCAGTAGGCGTTTGTGGCGCTACCTCCACACCAATGTGGCTGATGGAAAAAGTGGCAGATCTGCTGTCGAGGGTTGCGGTTTGAACAGATCCGGTTTCAGATTTCATAATTAATTAATAGTCAGCATAATACAAATTAAACCAAACGGTCCTCCAAAAGGACTTAAAATGGTTAAAAAGCAGTGATTTGCGCCTTTTGTAGTGTGGATTAATTCGCTACATTTGCGTCCCTTTTATCGAAAAAACCGAAACATTCAAAATAACCTTAAAAACTAAATGATTACCGAAGAAATCACGAACTCTGCAACAGACCAGAAACCCCTGGATTTTAACTGGGAAGCAACCGGAAAGGGATGGTCAGATTATAGCCCGGAAGAGCGTACAAAAATGGAGAAAATGTACGATCAGACGCTCAATTCTGTGGTTGAACACGATATCGTGGAGGGGACCGTGGTCTCTGTTTCCCAGAAAGATGTACTCATCAATATCGGTTACAAATCCGACGGCCTTGTACCCCTTGCAGAGTTCAGGCACATGCCGGACCTGAAACCGGGAGATAAGGTGGAAGTATATGTTGAAACCCAGGAAGACCGTAACGGACAACTGATTCTTTCGCATAAAAAAGCACGTGCCCTGAAATCATGGGATCGTGTCAATGCATCGCTTGAAAATGCCGAGGTAATTCAGGGTTTTGTGAAATGCCGTACTAAGGGAGGCCTGATCGTGGATGTATTTGGTATTGAGGCATTTCTTCCCGGTTCTCAAATTGATGTAAAACCCATTCGTGATTACGATCAGTTTGTGGGTAAAACCATGGAGTTTAAAGTCGTGAAGATCAACAATGAATTTAAAAATGTCGTGGTTTCACATAAAGTCCTGATCGAAGAGGAACTCGAAGCGCAGAAAGCAGAAATCATGAAGAAACTGGAGAAGGGCCAGGTACTCGAAGGAACTGTAAAAAATATCACCTCCTACGGTGTGTTCATGGATCTCGGAGGCGTGGACGGACTCCTCCACATTACAGATATTTCCTGGGGACGTATTTCTCATCCCGAAGAAGTGCTTAAGCTGGATCAGAAGATCAACGTGGTTATCCTCGACTTCGATGATGAGAAGAAGCGCATTGCCCTTGGGCTCAAGCAGCTCACTCCGCATCCGTGGACCCAGCTCGATGAGAACCTTAAAGTAGGTGACAAGGTGAAAGGGAAAGTAGTGGTGATTGCTGACTACGGTGCATTTGTGGAAATCGCACCCGGTGTGGAAGGACTTATCCACGTATCCGAAATGTCATGGTCACAGCATCTACGCAGCCCGCACGAGTTTCTCAAAGTGGGCGATGAAATTGAAGCTTCCGTTCTTACGCTTGACAGGGAAGAGCGGAAAATGTCGCTTGGACTTAAACAACTTAAACCGGATCCCTGGGTTTCCGTATCGGAAAAATACCCTGTCGGCAGCAAGCATACCGCCGTAGTAAAGAACTTCCAGAATTTCGGAGTATTCGTGGAACTTGAAGAAGGCATTGACGGCCTGGTACACATTTCAGACCTCAGTTGGAATAAAAAGGTGAAGCACCCGTCCGAGTTCTGTAAAACCGGTGATTCCATGGATGTAGTGGTATTGGAAGTGGATCCTGAAAACCGCCGGCTGAGCCTCGGTCATAAACAACTGGAAGAAAATCCCTGGGATGTATTTGAAACGGTTTTCGTGCCGGATTCTATTCACGACGGAACGGTATTAAAGGTAGGGGAGAAGGGTGCTATTATTGGTCTGAGTTATGGTGTGGAGGCATTCTGTCCCAACAAACACATGGTAAAGGAAGACGGCAAGTCCCTGAAAGCAGAGGACAAAGCGGAATTTAAAGTGATTGAGTTCAATAAAGAGCAACGGAAAATTGTGGTTTCTCACAGCCGGATTCATGAGGATAAAAATTCGGCCAGTCGTGCAAATGCCAATGCTGCCAAGGATAAGGAACGGGATGAAAGTGCAAAAGCGGTTAAGAAGGTAAAGGAGAATGTTGAGAAAACAACACTCGGCGACCTCTCTGCACTGAGCGTTCTGAAAAGTGAAATGGAAGCCGCCGAGAAGAAGAAAGACAGCAGTGAAGAATAATTCGAAGGATGACTGAGGCAGGAGGGATCTGCAACGAAATCTTTCCGAATCAATGAAACATAAATAGCCCCGGTATCATGCCAGGGTTTTTTGTTTTACCCCCAGGAACCCAATCTGCGAAAATCCGCGCGATCTGCGGGAACCCAATCTGCGAAAATCCGCGTGATCTGCGGGAACCCAATCTGCGAAAATCCGCGTGATCTGCGGGAAACCATGCTGCAAAAATCCGCGCGATCTGCGGGAATCCATGCTGCGAAAATCCGCGTGATCTGCGGGAATTCATCCTGCGAAAATCCGCGTGATCTGCGGGAAACCATGCTGCAAAAATCCGCGTGATCTGCGGGAAACCAATCTGCAAAAATCCGCGCGATCTGCGGGAATCCATGCTGCGAAAATCCGCGCGATCTGCGGGAATCCATGCTGCGAAAATCCGCGTGATCTGCGGCAACCATAAACATATTGTCGTTGGGAATGGGACGGTTTAGATCGTATTTTTTCTTTATCTTCGCCCACCGTATGCAGGAACGGCTGTTATTCAACAGTAAACACTTTGATGTTACCATCAAAAGGCTCTGTTACCAGCTTATTGAGAATCACGACCGTTTTTCAGATTCCGCCATTATCGGCCTCCAGCCCAGAGGTATTTTTGCCGCCCGCCGCATACAGTCATCCCTTACGGATATTCTTGGCAATAAAAACATCCTGCTCGGAGAACTGGATGTAACCTTTTACAGGGACGATTATCGCCGGAGAGAGATCATTTCTCCAAGCATCACCAAACTGGATTTTCTGGTGGAGAAAAAGAATGTTATCCTCGTGGATGATGTATTGTTTACCGGAAGAACCATCCGGGCAGGCATGGATGCACTGATTGATTTTGGAAGGCCCGAAAAAGTGGAACTTCTTGTTCTGGTGGACCGCAGGTATTCCCGCCATCTTCCCATTGAGCCGGATTATATAGGCATTCAGGTAGATACCATTACCTCCGATAAAGTGAAAGTCCGCTGGAAGGAAACGGACGGCGAAGATGCAATCTGGCTTATCAACGACGAAACAAATAAATCTGCATAGAAGAATGTTATCGGTCAGGCACCTGTTGGGCATCAAAGATCTTAAACCGGAAGACATTCAGTCTGTTTTCAGTACTGCCGACAATTTCAAGGATGTCATTAACCGTCCCATCAAAAAAGTTCCTTCCCTTCGTGACGTGACCATTGCCAATCTCTTTTTCGAAAACTCGACCCGTACCCGCTTATCATTCGAACTTGCCGAACGGCGTTTGTCGGCGGATGTCGTAAACTTTGCAGCAGCATCCTCTTCCGTTTCCAAAGGCGAAACACTCATTGATACGGTCAGCAATATCCTGGCGATGAAAGTGGACATGGTGGTTATGCGTCATCCGCATCCCGGCTCTGCTCTTTTCCTGTCAAAACATGTGGATGCCACCATTATCAATGCAGGTGACGGTGCGCATGAACATCCCACACAGGCGCTGCTTGATGCGTTTACCATCCGCGAAAAATTCGGAGAAGTGAGCGGAAAAAAAATTGCAATTATCGGAGACATCCTGCATTCCAGGGTGGCGCTGTCAAATATATTCTGCCTGAAGAAACTGGGTGCGGAGGTCATGGTGTGCGGGCCTGCCACACTCATGCCGAAACATATCCCGGCCCTTGGAGTACGGGTAGAACATAATTTACGCAAGGCACTTGAATGGTGTGATGTAGCCAATATGCTGCGCATCCAGCTTGAGCGGCAGGATATCCGGTATTTCCCCAGTATCCGGGAATACATTCAGATGTACGGTGTGAACAGGGAAATCCTGGACAGCCTTTCCAAACCCATCACCATTATGCACCCCGGCCCTATTAATCGCGGAGTTGAAATTACAAGCGATGTTGCGGATTCAGGCCAGTCGCTTATTCTGCAGCAGGTGGAGAACGGTGTGGCGATCCGCATGGCTGTATTGTACCTGCTGGCAGGCCGGAACGACGCCTGATATCTCCCCAAAGCCCTGTAGAACCGCAGGTTCCGGACATGTCTCAACGTTTCACGACACATTCCGGCAATTTCCCCAATATTAACAATTCGCCCCGTCTGCATTGTTGAAAATTAATAGGTTGTGATTGATGAACCCGAAAATTCCTCGTATTTTTGAAAAAATACTAATCCCATGAACATCATCATTGACAAGCAGGAAAAGTATGCGCTGGTAACAATAAATGAACCCAGGCTGACTACCGGTGTTGCCCCCGAACTGAAGGCAGAAATCATCATGTTACACCATGAAAATTTTAAAAATATGATTTTTGATATTTCCGGGGTTCAGTATTGTGATTCATCCGGACTCAGTGCATTGCTGGTGGGTTTCCGTACCTGTCGTGACAACAACGGAACCTTTGTCCTTTGCGGAGCTCAGGATCATGTTCGCAAACTCATATCCATATCCCAGCTTGACAGCATGATCACCCAGGTTCCAACCGTCAATGAAGCCGTGGATCTGATATTTATGGAAGAAGTGGAAAAACAATTACACAAAGAATAATTACCCCAAGATGAAAAATTTTATCCGGCTCGCCGGCCTCACCCTGTTTGTATCGTATGCCATATACCTGAGTTCTGCTTCCGGTCAGTGCATTCCGGATACTTCCATTACGCACAATGTCCCCGGGATTTATCCCGACAGCCTGCAGGGAATACCCTATGCCTATGTAGGGACGCCTTATCAAACTACCCTGCAATTCAAAGTTCCTGTGGATACAACATACAACGGCCTTCCGGCTACCATTGATTCCATTGTCATCACCGGCATTACCGGCCTTCCTGCAACCTTTAGTTATTCATGCACCCCTTCGTCCTGCAGCTTCCCGGGGAATTCAAATGGATGTGTATTGATTCAGGGACCTGCACCCACTTCAAATATGATCGGGATCTATCCGCTTACCGTGGACCTGATGGTATATGGGAAAGTAACCGGAGTACCTCTTAGCATTCCTTCCTCCAATGACAATTATACCCTTTACATTGATAATAATATTTCGACAGGTGGCATTTCTGTCAGCCGCTTTGGAGTAGGTCAGAACCAACCGAATCCTGCCAGAAATTTCACGGAAATTCCTGTTTCCCTGATGAACCACGAAAGAATTGAAATACGTATCACCAATCTTCTCGGCTCCGTGGTATTCAGAAACAGCTATAACCTGCCGAAAGGAATCTCCCGTTTGCGTATTCCGGTCTCCGGCCTTGATTCCGGAATCTATCTCTATACAGTCATCGCTGGCAGGAATACCTCCACCCAGCGAATGGTGGTTTCCAATAACTGATGATATTTGAAGTAAGCATTCTCGGAAGCAGTTCGGCTACGCCCATCTATCAACGTCATCCTTCCGCTCAGGTTGTAAACATCCATGAGCGGTTTTTTTTGGTGGATTGCGGAGAGGGAACCCTGATTCAGATGAACCGTTACAAGATCAAATTCCACCGCATCAGCCATATCTTTATTTCACATCTGCACGGCGATCATTACCTGGGCCTGCTGGGCCTTATTTCTACCATGCATTTGCAGGGACGAACCGCCAGCCTGAATGTGTACGGACCCGCCAAACTGAAGGAAATTATTGATATCCAGCTTGACTATTCAGAAACAGAACTCAGGTATCCCCTCGTCTTTCACCCGCTTGATGCAACAACCCCGGCCTGTATCTATAATGAGGATAATGTAGAGGTGCATACCATCATACTGAACCACCGGATCCCATGTACCGGATTTATGTTTATCGAATCTCATAAACTCAGGAAACTGAATAAAGAAAGTGTGGAGGAACACGGCATCCCGGTGGAATTCTTCCATGAATTGAAAAACGGGAAGGATTTTGTCCGCCCTGACGGGACGATAATCCCCAATTCCCAACTGACCCTTCCGCCACCGCCTGACCGGAGATACGCCTATTGTTCTGATACCATTTATGATGAAAGACTTATCGGGATTGTCCGCGGCGTGGATCTCCTGTATCACGAAGCTACCTTTATGGATGACAGGGTCGAACGTGCCAGGGAAACCTATCATTCTACGGCAAGGCAGGCCGGCATCATCGCACGAAATGCGGGGGTCCAACGGCTTATCATCGGGCATTTTTCCGCCCGTTACAAAAATCTTTATCCGTTGCTGGACGAGGCTAAAAGTGAATTTAATCAGGTTACACTGGCGCTGGAAGGTGACCGCTTTTCCATTTGATACATGATACTCATTGCCGACAGCGGATCAACAAAAACAGAATGGCGTTTACTCCGGGGCGGTGATGTAGTCAGCCAACTGAAATGCCAGGGCTTGAATCCCTATTTCCTGGATGCGGATGCCATTGCAGCCACCATACTCGAGGAACTGGCGGGCCGGCTACCTGCGGTGAGAGAAATCAGGAGTATTTTCTTTTACGGTGCAGGCTGTGCTGCCACTGAGAAGAAACAGGTGGTGCTGGATGCATTGGTGAAATGCTTTCCCCATGCGCATCACGTTGTGGAATCCGATTTGCTCGGAGCAGCCCGCGGATTATCCGGAACACAGCCGGGGATGATTGCAATCCTGGGTACCGGTTCCAATTCCGGAATGTACGACGGGGAGAAAATAACCCGCCAGGTTCCTTCTCTTGGCTATGTTTTGGGTGACGAAGGATCCGGTGTTGATATCGGAAGACGCCTGCTGAAGTCCATATTATACAGTGAGGCACCCGGAAAATTGATGGATACATTTTCGGCCTTTTCAGGAATGGAGATTACGGAAATTCTTGACCGTATTTACCGCCAGCCGGCTCCCAACCGTTTTATTGCATCATTCTCAAAATTTGCATTCATACACAGGAATGACGCATTTGTTGCTGCGCTGATTTCAGAAAGTTTCAGGGAATTCCTGAACAGAATCATTAAAAAATATCCGGATTATGATTCCCTGCAGTTGCATGTTACCGGTTCTGTGGGATATTATTACTCCGGTATTTTACGCAGCACCGCAGCGCAGGAAGGAATCAGCGTGGGAAATATTACGGAAGGACCGGTGGCAGGCATTGCCCTTTACCACATGCAACATCCACTTTCCTGAATTTGAAAATCAGCGGGATAATTCAGACAGGAGCCTCATTTCCGCCCGGGGGAACAAATTATGCGCCGGCTTTTACTTTCAGGTTTTTCAACTCTGCCTGGAGATTCTGAATGGTCTGCCTTGCACCAATACTGAATTGATTGAAAAGGGGAGCGATTTCATCCACACGTACTTCATCACGGGCATATTCTTCAATATTGGTGATCAGTTTTTTCAGTTCGCTGAGTTCAAAAATCGAAATGCTTGATTTTACCTTATGGGCAACGGCATGCGTTTCTTTCCAGTTTCGTTTTGGAATACTTTGCTGAAGGTTTTCAATGGCCTCCGGAACCTGCTTCAGGAAGATCTCAATCAACTGAATCGCCAGGTCACTGTCTCCGCCCGTAAATTTTTCCAGGAATTCAAGATTCATTCCCGGGTCGGTGGATTTGCGGTAAACCGCAGCTTTATCATTTGAAATGACTTCTCCTTTCTTTTCCCTGGGGATAAACTTCAACAGGACGCTGAAAAGATCTTCGGGTGTATAGGGCTTGACTACATAATCATTCATCCCTGTTTCCCTGGCCCTTTTCTTCTCACGCTCTGAGGCATCCGCTGTGAGGGCAATGATGGGAAGGTTGCACACTTCCTTTCGCATATTTAACCGGATCTCACGGGTGATTTCATATCCGTCCATTTCAGGCATCTGGATATCCATCAGGATGATATCGTATTCATTCTCTTCCAGTTTTTCCAGTGCCTGCTTGCCATTTTCAGCACTTTCAAAAAATTCAAATCCGAATTTTTTCAACATGTTTCGGACGAGCAGTTGGTTGATTTTATTGTCTTCAACAATCAATACGCGCACGCTGCTTACATCCACCGTTTCCAGATGAAGCGGGGCAGTTGCAGGTTCGGTACTGATGGCAGTCTTGTTTACCCGGAAGAGCAAATCCACGGAAAATTCTGAACCTTCATTCACCTTGCTTTTCACATGAATGGCTCCGCCCTGCAATTCCACCAGTTGTTTTACGATGGTAAGGCCCAGCCCTGTACCTTCATAGCGGCGTTTGTTGTTTTCAGCC
Source organism: Bacteroidia bacterium (assembly GCA_020852075.1). GTDB lineage: Bacteria > Bacteroidota > Bacteroidia > AKYH767-A > 2013-40CM-41-45 > JADZBN01. The sequence continues at coordinate 10,338 of JADZBN010000109.1, read as the reverse complement.
TGTTCGAAGCTTTCGAATATGGTATGTAATTTGTTGTCGGGAATTCCGATCCCTGTATCATTGATTTTAAACCTCACCTTACAGGTGTTTTCATTCACCTCCAGCACTTTTACGTCCAGGGTAACCTTCCCCTTTTCGGTGAACTTCACGGCATTGCCCATCAGGTTCACCAGGATCTGGTTCAACCGGATGGAGTCCCCGGACAGCAGTTCGGGAAGATGATAATCGAGCGTACAGCCGATTTGGATTTTCTTTTCGTCTGCTTTTACCTGTAAAATCTGGATAATCCCCTTAATCAGTTCACGGATATTGAAAACGGATTCATTGAATTCAATTTTCCCGGCATTGATTTTTGAGAAATCAAGAATGTCGTTGATGATTACCATCAGGTTATTGGCTGACATTCTGATGGCATCAATATATTCCTGCTGTTCCTGGGTGGGGCCTGTTTTGGACAACAAGTGCGTCATGCCGAGAACACCATTCATGGGTGTGCGGATTTCATGACTTACATTGGCAAGAAACTGCTCCTTCAGCTTATCCGATAATTCGGCAATTTCTTTTTGCTTTCGCAACTCTTCCAGGTCATACCTGATATGCAGTGCTTTTGTTTTAAGGCAGACTTCCTCACTGGTAATTTCCTTATCGAGTTCGTAATATTTCTTCAGATGCTTTAACGCCTCCGGAAAATCTCCCACCTTTTCATAGGCAATAGACAAAAACTGGTGGATTTTTACCAGTTGTGCTTCCATCGGCGATTTTTGTGCAATGAGAAGCGCCTTTTGTAGCACCTCAATCGCCTTATCGTACTGCTGCAGCTCTATGTACAGGTTCCCGAGGCTCTTTTTAAGCTGGGCTCTGACGGAAGGTGATGCACCTTCACGCGCGATTTCCATGGCCTGGTTGAAATGCAGCAGGGACGTATCGTATTCCCTGAGTTTTGTGTATAAAATGGCAAGGCTTCCAATGGTTTTTATTCGGGTGTCAACATCAGGAAGCTGTTCTATGGAATTGGATGCACGGAGCAGGTAGTATAAGGCCTTGTCATAATCATCACTCCAGTTATAGGCGTTACCGAGAAGGAAATAGGAATGAACCATTCCCTTCTTTAATTTAAGGCTTTCAAAAATTTTCAGTCCTTTTCTGAAGTATTCAATGGCATTTGAATATTCCTGCAGGAATACATACAGCTTTCCGATCTCGCAGTAATTCTGCGCCATTCCCTCTGAATCCTCTGCCTCGGTATTGATTTTAAGGGATTCAAGAATATAATTCAGTGCAGAAGGAATATCACCAAGTTTAAAATAAATAGAACTGATTTCCCTGAGGCAATGGAGTTGCTCGGGGATATCATTCATATTCCTGAAAAAATGAAGTGACTCGTTGAAGCCGGTGAGTGCCTGCTTATAGGACTTCAGCACCAGATGGCAGGCCGCCTTATCCCGGATGGCAAAGGCAATACCTTCCTTATAATTTCCCTGCTGGGCAATGGAGAGTGCATCATCCAGCAACGCCATTGCCTGGTCTGTATTTTTGGTTCTGAGGACCTGTGCCCTCTGGATTAAAATGTCAACGCTTTCTATTCCCATGATAATCAATTGAAAACCGGTAATCTGCTAAGAATTCCGGGTCTGGGATTATAGACCGGCCGGTTCAATTAGTTTCATGAAATTCCCGATTTGCCTTACAGTTTAAGGGGTATTGACCTGTTACCGCTCCTGCAATTCAGTAAATTTCTTTTTCCTGCGAAGATAATAAGCAAAAAGCACCGAACCTCTGAAAAGCCCCGTCTTTTCTTTGTTCCAGCTGTGTAACAGGTCAGGCCTTACCGCGTGGTAACGGGAACGATGGCGACGAAAATCGCGGTGGGCCCTTAACACGGCATGGCAGTCCCGCCATCCGTTCATGATCAGGAAAGTGAAGGAGGCCGCCAGGTCTGCGAAAATCCGGAAACTATACACCTTGCGGAATTCCCGGCGGTCCAGGTTTTTGTAAAGCATAAACAGATTATTCCTGAAATTCAGATAGGTCTTTTGGGGATTGAATGTTGGAAGGGTTCCTCCCCCGACGTGAAAAACCACCGATTCATGACAGAAAAGTACCCGGTAACCTGCCCGCTTGATCCGCCAGCATAGATCAATCTCCTCCATATGTGCAAAAAAATCATGGTCGAGACCTCCCAGTTCATGAAATACCCTGGACCGGACAAACATACAGGCCCCGCTGGCCCAGAATACATCAAGGGTATTGTCGTATTGCCCATGGTCGGATTCCAGCGTTTGGAAGATCCTCCCACGGCAAAAGGGATAGCCGTACCTGTCAACAAACCCGCCGGCAGCGCCCGCATATTCAAATTTCCCGCGGTCATGGTATGCCCGCAGTTTCGGCTGGCAGGCAGCAACAGCGGGATCATTATCCATCGCAAGGACAGGCGCATTCATCCAGCCCTGGGTTACTTCCACATCGGAATTGAGTAATACGTAATATTCGGATGAAAGCTGTGAAAGGGCTGCATTGTATCCTCCTGTGTAGCCTTCGTTCGATGGATTAAGGATAAGGCGTACCTCCGGGAAATGTTGCCGTACAAATTCCACGGAATCATCCGTCGAGGCATTATCGGCTACCACCACTTCAGCTTCGGGATGAAGGGAGTTGCAGACACCCGGAAGAAAGTTCTCCAGGTACTTCCTGCCGTTCCAGTTCAGTATAACTACAGAAATCCGCGGATGCTTCATAAAAAATTACCCTGTATGCCTGCAAGGTAATTGTAATTCATCAGGAGGAAAAATTCCGCATCTTATTTTGGCAGACTGAAATTTTCTTTGGTTTTGCTTCCGTAAATATCATCCGATTGCTGGCGGTCCATGTCCACGCCAAACTGCTGACTCCGGCTATGAAGTTTCAGTTCCCAGTTTGGATCCTGGAGTTCTCCGATGGCATCTGAATGTAAAAGGTCATATTCATTGGTGCTTTTTTCACGGGCATAAAAAACAAATTTTCTGTTACTCTGGTTGTTGAGTTTGTAATAATGCCATATTTCGTAGGGATATGCTTCAGGATCCATGTCATCTGCCGTAATAGTGTTTGGCGGCCCGTACTGAAGGTACACCCTTCCGCGGTCCGTCTGGTATCCTTTTTTTATAAGCGTGCTGTAGGCGTTGTTTACCTCCTCAACCTTTGCTTTGTATTTCAGCCATTCCTCCTGCGGATGTTCGGTGTCTCTTGCTCTCCAGAAACCCAGAAAAAATTGTTGCATCTGATAGACATCACCAAGATTCGCCTGGTTTTCGCCGATCTGTGCCTCCAGACCTGTTGATATAGGTGCAAGGCAGAGTATGAATTCTTTCAGAGTATCCGGATTGTTAATGGATGCAACAAATGTGGAATTGATATCCAGGTTATCAAAATCATGTGCTGCAATGTGCTTGCCGGATGAACTGGATCGCTGGAAAAACGTCTGCCTGTAGCAAACCAGTTCGTTGTTCCTGTTGCGGATTTCAACCGACAGGTTGTAGTTACCTGAGGGCAGGTCCGTGAGTGGAAGGGTGGCAAGTACCACGATTACGTTTGACGGTGATTCTTTCCGGGAAACCAGTTTGTCGGGAAATACCTGCCGGTTGCTGTTATTTGAAATGTAATAACGGAGGAGAAAGTTGTCATTCATAGCCCTGGTATTATAAACCTCCGCGTAAAACCTGATGCTGTCGGTTCCCTCCGGATAAAAGCCTGTAATGAAAGGAATGATTTCATAACCGCTTTTTGTAAATTTTGTAACACCGGCAGAAGGAGTATAGGATTCTGCCTGTTCAATATCCGAAATCCATGGCTTGCCATCAGGTACAGGGAATTCTACCTGCTTCACGTAATGGTATTCGGGATCCTGGCTGTTGAGGTCTCTGATACGTAAATCCATTTCATAAACACCCGGACCAAGGGAAAACCGTTGCTGGTCAATGAAATCGGGTGCAACGGCCAGAGCATTGTCAGATTCGGGTCCTAACAGGTTGTACTTGTCAAAATGTACAATGGTATCACCCTGTCTGAATATCCAGTCAACTTCCAGTTTCGATTGATATTTCCCGGAGGCATTCAGTGCCTGCGTGACAGACATTCCCACCACATTCAGGTAGGTTTCGATGTAGGGTTTCCCGTCAGGGAAGGCAAAACGGTTCAGGGAAAAGTATGCGGTCAGTTTGGCTGAAGCCAAAACACCGTGCAATAACATCAACAGGGCCAGGGAGAGCGTTTTCATGGCAATCCGGATATTTAGGTAAAGTTACGGATTCCAACGGGTATTTTTACCGGTGGAGAAGAGGTACGTGTTGAATTTAACAATATGTTGACAGGGAATTTCTTGATAACTGTTATTTAAATCATTTTTGCGTCCAGCCTATTCACCTATTTTTGTCCGGTTCGATGACTACCGGATTTATCCTGCTTTTTATTATTCCTGTCATTCTGGTGTTTTATACCTATGTGGCTTTCCCTGCGATCCTCTATCTGTATGGCCGCCGCAGGAAGCGTGCGCCTGTTCCCCTGTTAATACCTGAAACATGGCCCGAAGTCACCATTCTCATTTCCGCCTATAATGAAGAGGCGGTTCTTGCCGAAAAGTTGGAGAGTATTGTATCCGCCGACTATCCGGATCACCTTAAAAAGGTGCTGGTAGGGTCGGATGGTTCTCACGATGCTACGGTGCGCGTGGCATCCGAATTTGCTGCCAGACATCCCTGGATTCAGGTGATGGATTTCGATGTTCGCCGCGGCAAACCCTCAGTAATCAATGACCTGGTTGGCATGGCGTCTTCCGAAATTATTGTACTCACAGATGCCAATGTGATTTTTGACAAACAGGTACTGAAGCACCTTGTAAAACATTTTTCAGAGGAGAAGACGGGACTTGTGGGCGCGAATATCCTGAACAAAGGGATAAAACCCGATGGAATTTCACATCAGGAAATGTCCTATATCCAGAGGGAAAACCGGATTAAGTATTATGAGGGTTTACTCTGGGGAACTATGATGGGCCCTTTCGGAGGATGCTATGCCATGAGAAAAAATCTGTTTCAGCCGGTACCTGATAATTATCTGGTGGATGATTTTTTTATCTGTATGCATATTATTTTGAAGGGTTATGCCTGCATCAACGAACTGGAGGCTGTTTGCTATGAAGACGTAAGCAATGACATTTTTCAGGAATACATTCGGAAAGCCCGGATTTCAGCCGGAAATTTTCAGAACCTGTCATCCTTCCGGAAACTGCTTCTGCGTCCTTTCTCCCCATCGGGTTTTTGTTTTTTCAGCCATAAAGTATTGCGGTGGTTCACTCCGTTTTTCATTCTTGCTTCCATCGCAGGCCTTGGTATAATGACAGACGCCCATCCTGTGTACGGTTATCTGTTCGCGGCAGAAGTATTCCTGATATTCAGTCCCCTGATAGACTGGCTGCTCGGGAAATCCGGTATTCACATACGGTTTCTGAGATTTGTAGCGTATTTTTCATTTATGAACCTGGCACTGCTGAAAGGGTTCTTTCGCTATGTTTCGGGTATTCATTCCAATGTATGGACTCCTACAAAGAGGAATGCCTGATGTTTTTTCTCTCACCAGGAGTTCGCACCGTTCGGTGATATTTTCAGATGAAAAACTACGAAAAAAGAAGCGGTTACCGGATGATAACTTTTCCCGTGGCTACCTGACCGCTTTTTGTAAGCAGGCTGAACATATAAATTCCATGCGTCATTCCTCCGGGTAAGCGTATCATCGGACCGTCAACTTCACGGCTAAGGCAAATTCTTCCGGTAATATCCCGGATGGTAAGTTGCTCTGCCTGGTGCCGGAAAGGTTCGCGGATTTTAAAAGCATTCTGGTCGCTGTCGTACCACACAGCCTGGCTTGCTTTTGAATTTTCAGGCACACTGCTTCCCGGGACAACGGTGAAGCTGAATTGCGATTGATCCGCAATGGAATGTGTGCTGCATGATGAGGTACCTGTCATGGATCCTGTGTACACCTGCAGGCTCATCAGGTAAGTCCCCGGTGTCAGAATACCCAGATCCACCGTGTCGGAAGCATTACAAATCACAGCGAGCATTCCAAGGCAATGGTACAGGGAAACATGGACACTCCCGCCGCTGATGGATGACATTACCGTGTCCAGATTGCAGGTACCACTGGGAAACGTCAGGTCCGCGATCAGCAGGACATGGTCGGTAGGGCCCGGAAAGGGAGGGTAGATCCTTGCATTCGAAATGGTTTGTGCCTGACTTACCGAGATGAGTAAAAACAGGACAAGAGAGAAGCAGATCTTCAGTTTCATAAACGGCAAAATGTGGAAGAAAGATACGGGATTTTCCATTCATTCAAAGGATGTAATTCCCATTTTTTTCAAATGGTTTCATCGGGCAGACGGATATTTTACCCAGGGCACCTTAAATAATCCCTAAAAACCCTGTTATCTTATGGAACCGGAATAAACAGGATACTGTTTTCCTTCCACCCGGATTTAAATAAAAATTCCAGAAGAGGCGGTAATTGTTTCGCATATGCCGGTACCATGCGATACTTCTGGCATCCCTTACAAAACAAAAATGCCTGAACATTTCAGGCAATTTTCCTTTGCGGAGAGGGAGGGATTCGAACCCCCGGGGCTTTTACACCCAACGGTTTTCAAGACCGCCGCGATCGACCACTCTGCCACCTCTCCGCCGCGAAAATAATACAATTCTTTCACCTTCATTATTTTTTTTTCTGCATTTTTTCCTGTGGAAATCAGCCGGCTCAGCGTGGCCATGACTGTGATTTCATTACCTATTTTAGTCCTGTAAAACACCTTTTATGAAAGCGGAAGGATTGCGTAATCCATTCAACCTGCTCGTGATCGTTGCTTCACTGGGCTATTTCGTGGATATCTATGACCTGATTCTTTTCAATGTGATCAAGAAGGAAAGCCTGGAAGCGCTGGGATTGGGTGGCGCGGGATACGAACAAAATGAAATCTTTCTGTTCAACTGCCAGATGGCCGGTATGCTTGCCGGCGGAATACTCTGGGGAGTGCTGGGTGACAGAAAAGGGCGGCTGTCTGTACTCTTCGGTTCCATTATCCTCTATTCTGCTGCCAATATCTTCAATGCATTTGTTACCGGCATGGGGGAATATGCCGTCGTCCGGTTTCTGGCAGGATTGGGACTGGCCGGCGAACTGGGCGCCGGAATTACCCTGGTGGTGGAAACCATGGATAAGGAAAGACGCGGTTACGGAACGATGGTGATTGTAACCTTCGGGGCACTGGGAGCTGTCTTTGCCTCTCTGGTTGCACGGGAAGGAATGGCATTTGCTTCCTTTGCCCACGGCATTACAGGGTTGCAGTTTTCCGGATGGCAGATGGCCTATATCGTCGGCGGACTGCTGGGACTGGTATTGCTGATTCTGAGGATCGGAACCATTGAATCGGGAATGTTTAACCGGATCAGGGAGACAACAGTTTTAAAAGGAAAATTTTTCTCCTTATTTGCCAATCGGAAGATTTTTTTGAAATACCTGAGTTGCATCGCCATCGGCCTTCCCATCTGGTATATTATTGGAATCCTCATTGCATTGTGTGTGGGACTGAGCAGTGAGATGGGAATTGAAGGAGTGGTAACAGGCACTGCCATCATGTACGCATACATAGGCCTGTCTGCAGGTGATTTACTGAGTGGTCTGCTGAGTCAGTGGTTCAGGTCCAGGAAAAAGGTAGTCATCGGATATATAACAGCATCCATGATACTTGTGCTGGTATTCCTGTTTCCCTTATCCAGGTCCCTCACATGGTTTTACATACTGTGTTTCCTGTTGGGAACAGCAACCGGCTACTGGGCCCTGTTTGTAACGATCGCTGCCGAACAATTTGGAACCAACATCCGGTCCACGGTGACCACCACCGTTCCCAACTTTGTGAGAGGAGCCGTGGTGCCTGTTACGCTTTTGTACAAATCCCTCCATACCGTTTTTGCCGACGGCGGACAGGCGAAAATTTTCAGCGCCTTAATTGTGGGAATCATCTGTTCGGCGCTGGCCCTCGCAGGAATATTATCGGTAAAGGAATCTTTCAGCAAAGACCTGAATTATATTGAAGAATGTTGACGAACTTCGCATACGGATTCCTGCAGGTAATGCCGGTTCTGAAGGTAACACCATGGAACGGAAGGTAACGATAGTATTGGGCGCAAGTGAGAAGGAAGGCCGGTATTCCAACATGGCAGTACGTTCGCTGGTTTCAAAAGGCATTCCTGTCATTGCCATTGGCAACAGGAAGGGGAAAATCGGTGGGGTAGAAATCAGTACCCGGCTCCCTGAGCCCGAAGGACTGTCTGTGGACACGATTACTTTGTACCTGAATGCGGTGAATCAGAAGGGCTATTACGATTTCATCCTGGCGGTTGCGCCGGACAGGATTATATTCAATCCTGGAGCTGAAAATCCTGTGTTGGAGAAGATGGCTGCGAATGCGGGAATTGAAACCCTGGAGGCCTGTACCCTCGTAATGCTTTCCACAGGCCAGTATTAGGCAAAAAAAACTCCGGTAAATGTACCGGAGTCAGATATGCTCTTTGTGATTGGTGAATCAGGATTTTTTCTCTTCAATCCTTGCCTTTTTCCCTGAAATATCTCTCAGATAATAGATTCTGGCACGGCGGACAATACCACGCTTGTCAATCACGATTCTGTCAATCTTGGGTGAGTACAGGGGGAAAATTCTTTCTACGCCTACACCATTGGAAATTTTCCGTACCGTAAAAGTCTGGGTAAGACCGGAACCTTTGCGTTGCAATACCACGCCCTGATACTGCTGTACACGTTCCTTGTTGCCTTCCTTGATTTTATAGAATACCGTTACAGTGTCGCCGGCTTTGAATGCAGGCATCTCGCGCTTCTCAACCGCGCTTTCCGCGGCAATATTGATTAAGTCCATGATATTCAGGTATTTCCGGTCGGTATAGTCCGAAATCGGTCGGCAAATATAGGGAAATTTTCAATACAAAAAACGACCCTACTTCAGGTATTTCGGGGAATTCAATGTTTTTTCAACAATTCCGGCCGCTTTTCACGGGTTCTTTCCAGTGCTTTTTCATGCCTCCATTTTTCCACCTCCGGGGTATTTCCCGAAAGCAGGATATCTGGAACTTTCCAGCCCCTGAATTCTGCCGGTCGTGTATATACCGGTGGCGCAAGAAGGTCGTCCTGGAAAGAGTCGGACAGGGCGGAGGTTTCGTCATTAAGCACTCCCGGAAGCAGACGGATTACCGCATCACAGAATACGGCGGCTGCCAGTTCCCCGCCGGACAGGACGTAATTTCCGATGGAAATCTCCCGGGTGATAAAATGCTCGCGGATACGTTCATCGATCCCTTTGTAGTGTCCGCATAATACCAACAGGTTACTCATCAGGGAGTAGTGGTTGGCCATTGGCTGATCCAGCAGTTCGCCATCGGGGCTCATGTAAATAATCTCATCGTATTGGCGCCGGGAACGAAGTTCCTCCATACAGGCCACGACAGGTTCCACCATCATGACCATACCCGCACCGCCGCCATAGGGTGCATCATCCACCGTCTTGTGTTTGTTGGAAGCCCAGTCCCGGATATTGTGAATATAAACTTCTGCCTTTCCCTTTTCACGCGCCCGTTTCAGGATGGAATGGGCAAAGGGACTTTCCAGAAGACCGGGAACCACAGAAAGAATATCAATACGCACGGGAAGGGGATGAGAGGTTACCGGATGGCATTGAATTTCTCCTGAACACTTTTCACTTTCTCTTCCTGGTGACGGATCATTTCCTGCAAGGAAGGCATCGTTACTTTCTGGGAGGTTTCTGTATCTTTTTTCATTTGTTTGTTTTCGCTCTCCATATTGTCATTATCCTTTGCCATGGAATCAATTTCTTTAATCATTTTTTTCTTCTGCTTTTCCATTTCCTTCAGTTTTTTCTCCTGCTCTGATTTTACATCCGACTTTTGGGTTATGCTGTTAACGAGTTGTTGCTGGGCCACGATTTCGGTAGTTTGAGTGTCCACGGCGCCATTCCGGATTTTCATCTCGGAATTATTACGGTCAATCTTCCGTTCGTTTTCTTTTGTCTTTTTGTCGCGTTGTTCATTCTTATGTTCTTCGGATTTGAGTTTTCCGTTCAGATCATCCAGGGATTTCTGCTCCTTTTTGAGTTCATCAGCAACGGCATCTTTATATGCCTGAACGGCAAATTCCCGGATCTTTGCTTTCGCTGCTGTCGCCCTGGCTCCGGCGTCAGCAGCCGTCAAAAAATTACCGTCTTCCAGCCGGAAAGCTGCCACCAGCGTG